>JAHCAT010000004.1 GCA_019634735.1 Lysobacterales bacterium
GGGCTTCGGTGACCGCCGCAAGGCCATCCTGGAAGACATCGCCGTGCTGACCAATGGCACCGTGGTGTCCGAGGAAGTCGGCCTGCAGCTCGAAAAGGCCACGATCGCCGATCTGGGCCGCGCCAAGCGCATCGTCGTCACCAAGGAAAACAGCACCATCATCGACGGCGCCGGCGATGCCGAGCGCATCCAGGCCCGCATCAAGCAGATCAAGGCGCAGATCGAGGAAACCTCCTCCGACTACGACCGCGAGAAGCTCCAGGAGCGCGTGGCCAAGCTGGCCGGCGGCGTGGCCGTGATCAAGGTCGGTGCGGCGACGGAAGTGGAGATGAAGGAAAAGAAGGCGCGCGTCGAAGACGCCCTGCACGCGACCCGTGCGGCGGTGGAAGAAGGTGTTGTGCCGGGCGGCGGCGTTGCGCTGATCCGCGCCAAGGCTGCGGTTGAGCAGCTCAAGGGCGCCAACGAAGACCAGAACCACGGCATCCAGATCGCCCTGCGCGCGATGGAAGCGCCGCTGCGCGAAATCGTGGCCAACGCTGGCGAAGAGCCTTCGGTCATCGTCAACCAGGTCAAGGCCGGCACCGGCAACTTCGGCTACAACGCCGCCAACGGCCAGTTCGGCGACATGGTGGCCTTCGGCATCCTGGATCCGACCAAGGTCACCCGCACCGCGCTGCAGAATGCGGCCTCCATCGCCGGCCTGATGATCACCACCGAAGCCATGGTGGCCGAGGCTCCGAAGAAGGAAGAGCCCGCGGCTGCCGGTCACGGCGGTGGCATGGGCGGCATGGGTGGCATGGATTTCTGATCCGGTTGGCCCGGTCGTCAGGGAACCGGACCGCGCCAGCGCGGTCCGATCCCGGCAACGACCCGACATCAAGGCCCCAAGGACGGGGCCGGAGCCCGGCAGCGATGCCGGGCTTTTTGTTGTGCCCGCGCCGCGGCAATGTCTGACGCGAAGATCAGAACGCACCGATACGAACGTGCGAACACAGGCGCAACACTGAGCAGCCGTCCCCGCACCGGAGCGCTGCGTGCCGCGCCTCGCCACATCCCGGCGGCAAGCCGCGGGATGCGCGCCACTGCCGTCCGCCCACACCGGTTCGCGGTACGCGCGCCACGCGCCCGAGCGCACGCTGCTGTACGCGTTGGTAGAGGCGCACTACCCGGACTTCATTGCACGGATCGAAGCGGAGGGCCGCTCGCTGCCCGGGTATGTCCGCGAGGCGTTCGATGCCTACCTGCGTTGCGGCGTGCTCCAGCACGGCTTCCTGCGGGTGGTGTGCGAGCACTGCCGTGCAGAGAGGCTGGTGGCCTTCTCCTGCAAGAAGCGCGGGTTCTGCCCGAGTTGCGGCGCGCGACGCATGGCTGAGAGTGCGCGGCACCTGGTCGAGGAGGTGTTCGGCCCGCGGCCTGTGCGGCAATGGGTGCTGAGCTTTCCGTACCCCTTGCGTTTCCTGTTCGCCAGCAAGCCAGAAGCCATTGGCCCGGTGCTGGGCATCGTGCAGCGCGTGATCGCCGGCTGGTTGGCCGATCAAGCCGGCATCGACCGCGCCAGCGCCCAGTGCGGCGCGGTGACGCTGATCCAGCGTTTCGGCAGCGCGCTGAACCTGAACATCCACTTCCACATGCTGTGGCTCGACGGCGTGTACGTGGAAGCCACCGAGCTGCCGCGGCGCGAACTGCGCCTGCACCGCGCCCGTGCGCCCACCACCGCGCAGTTGACCCAGCTGGCAGCTACCATCGCGCACCGGGTGTGTCGGCACCTGACGCGCAAAGGCTGGCTCGAAGGGGAGGGCGAATCGGCCTTCCTGGCAGACAGCGCTGCAGGCGACGACAGCATGGATGGGCTGCGGATGAGTTCGATCACCTACCGCATCGCCACCGGCCGCGACGCTGGCTGCAAGGTCGTCACGCTGCAAACGCTGCCCGGTGACGCCGGTTCGCTGGAGGGCGAAGCCGGCAAGGTCGGCGGCTTCTCACTGCATGCCGGCGTGGCGGCCGAAGCACACGAAAGCCACAAGCTGGAAAAGCTGTGCCGCTACATCACGCGCCCGGCGATCAGCGAGAAGCGGCTGTCGATAGCGCTCCAGGGCAGGGTGCGTTACCAGCTCAAGACCCCGTGGCGCAATGGCACCACGCATGTGGAATGGGATCCGGTGGATTTCATCGCCAAGCTGGCGGCGCTGGTCCCGCCACCGCGCGCCCACCTGACCCGCTTCCACGGGGTGTTTGCCCCGAACGCCGCCCTGCGCGCACAGTTGACGCCATCGGGGCGCGGCAGGCGGCATGACGCCGCTGTGGAGCCGGCGGACGCAAGCGCGAACGACGCGCCGCGCAGCCCCGAGGAGAAGCGCCGTTCGATGAGCTGGGCGCAACGCCTCAAGCGGGTCTTTTCCATCGACGTCACCGCCTGCGTCCACTGCGGTGGCACCGTGCGGATCGTCGCCAGCATCGAGGAACCTGCCGCCATCCGCGCCATCCTTGGCCACTTCGTGAAGCAGGGCGCGCGGGAAGAAGCGCACTACAGGCCCGCAGCGCGCGCACCGCCAGTGCAAGCCGCGTGACGATCTGCCGGCTGCACAGCCGACGGCGAAACCGGAATCCGAGCCGATGCGGCCACGATCCGCAGGGCGGCGCTCGGCCCGCTGTCGGGAATCAGCGAAGCATGGCTGCTGACAACGCCGCTGCGTGGCCCCGCGATGCCGAAATCCCACTCACAGACGTCCGATCCGTGCCCAAAACGGGGCTTGCGCGACCGCCGCCTACCCAGCAGACTGCCCGAAAAGGGCGTTTGAACTTCCTATACGCCGAACATCCCGGCCTTGCCGATCCACACCGTCTCGTCGCCGAGCGTGGCGGTGACGCCGCGGCCGATCAGGTTCTCCAGGTCGTTGGCGGCGGGGATCTCGCGCCCACCCAGCCGCTCGCGGCCATCCCGGGCGATGGCCGAGGCCAGCGGATGATCACTGAGCGACTCGACCGCGACCGCAACAGTGAGCAGTTCCTCTTCGGTCACCCCATCGACGGCGATGACGTCGGTGATGCGTGGACGGCCCTCGGTCAGGGTGCCGGTTTTGTCGAAGGCCATCGCGTTGAGCGCGCCTAGTTCCTCCAGCGGCGCGCCGCCCTTGATCAGCACGCCGCCACGGGCCGCACGGGCGATGCCCGACAGGACCGCGCTGGGCGTGGCGATGGCCAGCGCGCAGGGACTTGCGGCCACCAGCACTGCCATGGCGCGGTAGAAGCTGTCGCGGAAGGGCTCGTCGATCACCACCCAGGCGAACAGCAGCAGGACAGCCAGCGCCAGCACTGCGGGCACAAAGATGCGTTCAAAACGGTCGGTGAAGCGCTGGGTCGGCGACTTGCGCGTCTCGGCTTCGCTGACCAGCTGGACCACGCGCGCCAGGGCCGAATCTCTGGACTTGCGCGTGACCTCGACCTCGATGGCACCGCTGCCGTTGATGGTGCCGGCGAACACGCGCGAGGCGGCATCGACACCATCGGGCCGCATGCGCGCCATCGCGGGATCGTCCACGGGCCGTTTGTCGACCGGGATGCTCTCGCCGGTCACCGGCGCCTGGTTCACGCTGGAGCTGCCGAGCACGAGGAAGCCGTCGGCGGGCAGGCGCTCGTTCGGTTTGACCAGCACCACGTCGCCGACAACCAGCTCCTCGACCGCGATCTCCTGCACCCGGCCGTCGCGCCGCACCGTTGCCGTGTCGGGCGCAAGCTCGGCCAAGGCCTCAATGGCGCGCTTCGCCCGCCCCATCGCATAGTGCTCGAGTGCGTGGCCGAGGCTGAACAGGAACAGCAGCAGCGCGCCCTCGGCCCACGAGCCGAGCGCCGCGGCGCCCGCCGCCGCCACCAGCATCAAGGTGTCGATCTCGAAGCGCTTCAGGCGCAGGTTGTCGATCGCCTCGCGCAGCGTGTAGAAGCCGCCGAAAAAATACGCCGCGACGTAACAGGCCAACGGCACCCAGGCGGGCGCACCGGCGCTGAGCGTGTCCACCAGGAAGCCGGCGAGGAGCAAGGCACCGCAGGCCAGCGAGAAGATCAATTCGGTGTTCGGACCCAGCAGCCCGCCGTGCGCGTGCGCCGCCCCGCCCTTGCCATGCGCATGGTCGTCATCCAGGGGCTTGGCCGGAACGACCCGCATCCCGGCCAGGTCCGCCAGGATGCGATCCTCCGACACCTCGAGGCGGTCGTACTCGACATGGACCATGCCCGCCGCGCTCGCCTCGGCCTCCAGCACGCCTGCAAGCGACTTGAGCCGCTCGGCGACGGTTCGCGCACGGCGCGGGTGGCCGATCCCCTCCACCTCCCACAGCGCATGACCATAGCGCTCGCTGATCGCCGCGCCCGCGCTTTCAACCACCTCGCGGATGCGGGCGAGCGGCACGACGTCCGGGTTGTAATGGACACACAATTCCGCTGGCACGCTGTCCGAGCCCGGGCGGAGATGCACCTGTTCGATGCCGTTGCGACCGTCCAGATCGTCGATCAACCGCCTGACGCAGGCGTCGGCCTCGTCCGGCACCTGCGGCAGCAGGATTTGCAGATCGATGCGCAGTTTCTCGGTCATGGCCGTCATCCCTCGATTCGAAGGCATGCGAGTCACTTGCGCGAGCACCTTGTGCATGAGCCCCTCGGCCGAAAACCCCGGCGCAGCCAGAACCTATCCATCGGATCGCTTGTCCTCGCGCACGCTCTGCAGGATCTCGATGCCGCCCTTGAACGCGACTGCGGCAATCAATGCACCGGCCACCAGGTCCGGCCAGGACGAACCGAGCCAGAGCACGAGCGCTCCGGCCACGATCACGCCGCCATTGGAAACGAAGTCGTTGACGCTGAAGGTCTCCGCCGCCTTCATGTTCACGTCGTCGGAACGGACACGGCGCAGCAATACGAGACACCACAGATTGATCGAAGCGGCGACCAGCGCGAGCCCGATCATGACCGGGCCGACCGGCTCTGCCCCGTACATCCATCGCCGGACGACGTCCGCCAGCACCGCAACGGCGAACATCAACAGCAGGATCCCCGACACGGTCGCCGCTCCTCGCTTCCACGTGGAGTGACGGTCGATGGCGAGGTAGCTCAGCAGGTACACGGCCGCATCCGAACCGTTGTCGAGGGCATTTGCGAGCAGGGCGCTGGAATCGGCCACCCAGCCGGCCACGCCCAGGCCTGCGAACAGCGCGAGGTTCCACAGCAGCACCTGCCGCAGCACATTCTTCTGACGAGCCAGATCCTGCATCATGTCGCTTGCCCCTTCGGTCTGTGTGCCATGGCCTGCGCCGCGAAAGTGGGCAGTACCAGCAAGGTCAGCACGGTAGCTGAAATCAACCCGCCAATGACCACCGTGGCGAGCGGCTTCTGCACTTCCGCACCCGCGCCGGTCGCGATCGCCATCGGGATGAATCCGACGATCGCCACCAGCGCCGTGGTCAGCACCGCGCGCAGGCGGCCTCCCGCACCGTTGGCGGCGGCTTCCCGTGGCGAGTCGCCGGCCGTGAGTCGTTCGCGGATCGCCTGCATCAGCACAAGACCGTTGAGTGTCGCCACGCCGGAAACGGCGATGAAGCCCACCGCCGCCGACACCGAGAACGGCATGCCGCGCACCAGCAGCGACAAGACACCGCCGACCAGCGCCAATGGCACGCAGACGAACACCAGGGCTGCTTCGCGGATCGTTCCGAGCGCCATGTACAGCAGGCTGCCGATCATCAGGAACACGAACGGGATCACCAGCGCCAGGCGTGCTTCGGCACGCTGCAGGTTCTCGAACTGCCCGCCCCAGTCCAGGTAGACGCCGCTGGGCAGGGAAAGATCGGCCACGGCGGCCTGTGCCTCGCCGACGAAGCCGCCCAGATCGCGGCCGCGGACGTTGGCCTGGACCACGATGCGGCGGCTGCCGTCGTTCCGGCTGATCTGGTTGAGACCTTCGCTGACCGCGATGCGCGCCACCGAAGACAGCGGCACCACGGTGCCGTCGGGTGCGACCACAGGCAGGGCAGCAAGCTGCGCCGGATCGTTGCGGGCGTCCTCGTCGAGGCGCACCACCACGTCGAAGCGGCGATCGCCCTCGAAGATCTGGCCGGCCGCGGTGCCGCCGACGCCGGTCGCCAGCGCCTGGCTGACGTCGGCCGCGCTCAGGCCGTACTGCGCCGCGGCAGCATGATCGATCCGCACGGTGAGCGTGGGCAGGCCTGATACCTGCTCCACGCGCACGTCGGCCGCGCCTTCGATCCCGCGCAACTTGACCGCGATCTGCTCGGCGACCGGCTGCAGGACATCGAAGTCGTCGCCGAACACCCTCACGGCCAGGTCGGTGCGCACACCGGAGATCAGTTCGTTGAAACGCATTTCGATCGGCTGGCTGAACTCGAACGCATTGCCGATCTGGTTTTCGATGCTGGACTCGATCCGACCGATCAAGGCCTCCTTGTCCAGGGCGCTGTCCGGCCATTCGGCTTTCGGCTTGAGCATGATCACGCTGTCGGTGACACTGGCCGGCATCGGGTCGATTGCCGCCTCCGCGGTGCCTGTCCGCGAGAAGATCGTCTTGACCTCGGGTGCGCTTGCGATGACCGTCTCCAGGGCCAGTTGCATCGCCAGCGACTGCTCCAGCGAGGTGGAAGGCACCCGCACCGCCTGCATCGCCAGGTTGCCTTCATCCAGCGTCGGCTGTAACTCCCGGCCCAGCGAAAGAAACGTGGCGAAGCCGATGGCGAGCATGGTGACCGCGCCGATCAGGACGGTGCGCGGCCGCATCACCGCGGCGCGTATGACGGGTTCAGCCTTGCCACGCACGTAGCGGATAATCCGCGTTTCATGCTCGCCATGGTGCGCGGCCTCGTGTCCTTGCTCGGGTGTCGCATCGGACTTCATCTTCGGGTCGCGCACGAACAGCGCCGCCATCGCCGGCACGAGGGTGAAGGACAGGATGAAAGCGCCGATCAGCGCGAGCATGAACGTGGCCGCCATCGGCTGGAACGTCTTGCCCTCGACCCCTTCGAGCGTGAGGATCGGTGCGAACACCAGCAGGATGATCAACTGGCCGAACGCCGCCGGCCGCACCATCTTCCGTGCTGCCTGGATCGCCACGCCCAGCCGCTCGCCCGCCGAGAGCCTGCGCCCCAGCTCCGCCTGCTTCTGGCCGAGCATCAGCAAGGTGGCCTCGATCACGATCACCGCCCCGTCGACCAGGATGCCGAAGTCGAGCGCGCCCAGGCTCATCAGGTTGCCGCTGATCCCGAAGCGGTTCATGCCGATCACCGCGAACAGGAACGAGAGCGGGATCACCAATGCGGTGATCGCCGCCGCGCGCATGTTGCCCAGCAGCAGGAACAGCACCACGATCACGAGCAATGCGCCTTCGGTCAGGTTTCTGGCGACCGTCTTGATAGTGGAATTGACCAGCACGCTGCGGTCGAGCACCGGTTCGGCCACGATGCCGGCAGGCAGGGAGCGGTTGACCTCCGCCAGTCGCTCTGCCGCCGCCTGCGCCACGGTGCGGCTGTTGCCACCGGCGATCATCAGCGCCGTGCCGAGCACAGCTTCATGGCCGTCCCGGCTCGCGGCGCCCAGCCTCGGCGCCTGCCCAATGCCGACACTCGCCACGTCCCCGACCCGGATCACCACGCCGTCACGATTGGCGACCGGAGTCTGCGCGACGTCGTCGACGGTCTGCGCCAGGGCATCGGCACGCACGACCAGCCCTTCACCGGCACGCTGGACATAGCCAGCGCCGGCTTGGACGTTGGAACGTTCCAGCGCTTCCACCAGGTCGCCCAGGCCGAGGCCATTGGCGGCCAGCTGCGCGGTGTTCGGGCGGACGGCGTACTCCTTGACGTAGCCGCCGATCGTATCGACCCCGGCCAGGCCCGGCGTCGAACGCATCTGCGGTGCGATGATCCAGTCCTGCACCGTGCGCAGGTAGGTGGCGCGCTCTTGCGCCGTCGCCAGCCGCTCGCCCTCCGGGGTCAGGTAAACCTCATCGGCCTGCCAGCCGGGGTTATTCGGTTTGCCGACGGTCTTCGGGTCGAACGGTACATAGTCCACGGTCCACATCAGCACCTCGCCGAGGCCCGTGGTCACCGGCGACATCATCGGCGTCACGCCCTCGGGCAGGTCCTCCTGTACCTCGCGCATGCGCTCGGCCACCTGCTGGCGCGCGAAGTAGACATCGGTCTGGTCGGTGAAGATCGCCGTGATCTGCGAGAACCCATTACGAGAGAGCGAGCGCGTGCTGGTCAGTCCCGGGATGCCCGCAAGCGCGGTTTCGATCGGATAGGTGACCTGGCGCTCGATCTGGCCCGGGGGAAGCGCGGGCGCGATGGTGTTGATCTGCACCTGCCGGTTGGTGATGTCGGGCACTGCGTCCATCGGCAGCTTGCCAAGCTGGAACAGGCCGTAGACGGCTACGAGCGCCGCGGCGAAGACCACGGCCCACCGGTAGCGGACCGCTGTTTCGATGATGATCTTGAACATGTCGGGTCCTTAGTCGTCGTCCCCGGCCTCGCCCTTGGCGAGTTCGGCCTTCAGCAGGAACGCGTTGCTGCCAGCGACGCGCTCATCGCCGGCAAGCCCGTTGAGGATCTCGATGCGTCCGCCCGCGCGTCGGCCGGCCAGCACCGGGGTCGCGCGGAAGCCGTCGTCGCCGGCCACGAACACGACCGATCGGCCCTCCACCGTCTGCACGGCGTCGGCAGGCACAGTCAGGGCCTCGCCGTTTGCCGCGGCCACGACGATGCCGGAGACGGGCGAGCCCGCCGGCGGCAGCGGGCCGGACTCGGCGCGCGCGCGGATGATGGCCATGCCCCCTTGTTCACGCACATCGGCGGCCACCCCGATCACGAGTGCACTGAAGCTTCCATTCGTGCCAGTGACTTCGACGCGCGCACCGGGCGCGATCTGCGCGGCGAGCGCGGGCGGAGCGGAAAAGACGAGTTCGGTCTGAGAGGGATCCGCCACATTGGCCACGACGTCGCCCGCGGCGACGAAGCCGCCGGGCGTCACCTGGACCGCGCCGACGACGCCGGACACCGGGCTGGTGATGGTCACGCGTCCGCCCGCGTTCGGCGAGCCGGCCGCAGCGACCTCCGCTGCTGCGGCCCGGGACGCCGCATCGGCCGCCAGCGAGCGGGCGCGGGACGCCTCGAGTTCCTGCCGGGCGACGACGCCCTGGGTCACCAGCGCCTGGTCACGTTGATAGACCAGCCGCGCCGCTTCCGCCTCGGCGCGCGCGGCATCCGCGTTCGCCCGCATCGTCGCCGCTTCGCCGCTGACGATCACCGCGAGCGGCTGGCCGGCGCTGACCGAAGTTCCGGGCGCGACGATGACGCGCTCGACGCGGCCGCCGACCGAGGCGGCGACTGCGGCGCGTGCGCCGATCGCCGACTCGACGCGACCGCTCAGGCGCGTCTCACTTCCGCCGCCCCGGCCCACGGCAACGACCTGGATGCCCGACGCTTCGATCTGCGGCTGCGTCAGGACGACCAGGCCTTCCTCGCCCTCGGCCTCGCCAACGGCCTCTTCCTCGCCGTGGTCGTCATGCTCGCCCTTCTCGTCATGGCCATCATCGTCGGCGCGACTCGCCGGGGTGGGGCCGGCGTCCTGCCCGCCGGTGAGCTTGGCAAGGCCATAGCCTCCGATGACGGCGATCAGCAGCGCCGCGGTGAACATCACCAGTCGCCTGGAATCGGTTTTCATCGGGATTCTCCAAACGGGGCGCGGCCTTCCAGGCGCGCCAGATCGATTTCGGCAAGGACGCGCGCGATCCGCGCATCCACGGCGGCGTTGCGCGAAGCGATCAGCGCCGAGCGTGTGCTGCGAAGTTCAAGTTGCGAGATGCGGCCAGCCTCGAAGCCGATGCGGGACAGGCGGTAAGCCTCCTCGGCGGCTGCGACGCCACTGTCGGCGGCACGCGCGCGGGCATTGGAGGCGGCAAGCGCGGCCGTGGCGGCGAATCGTTCCGCCTGCACCGCCTGCTTCTGTGCGATCAGCCGGGCTTCGGCGGCCCGCTGCTCGGCGTAGGCGGCGCGGATACCGCCCCGGTTGCGATCGAACAGCGGGACGGTCAGTTCGATGCCGAGCGTGAACGCCTCATCGTCGGTTTCCCGGTACCGGCGCATGCCCACGACGGCTGTGACATCCGGGCGTGCGCGGCGCTGTTCGACCGTGACCAGCCGGCTGGCGGTGTCGAGCTCGGCCTCGGCGACCTGCACCGCCAGCGGGTCGTCATCCCCGGCTCCAGGCTGGCCCGGCGCACGGTCGAGCAGGCTCGCGCCGATGGCCTGGACCGGCCGGTCGAGCATGGCGATCGCCGACAACCGTGCGAACGCGCCGTCGCGAAGCGCGCGGGCTTCATCCACCGTGGCCCTCGCGGATTCGACCTCGCTCCGGGCCTGGATGCCCCGCAGGGTGGCTTCGCGCCCTTGCTCGACCATCGCGGCGACTCCGCGCGCATCCTGCTCGGTCAGCGAAAGGGCCTCGGCCGCGAGATCATGGCGCCGTGCCGCGGCTTCGGCCTCAGCGTAAGCCAGCGCCAACTGGGCCGCGACCTGCCAGCGAGCCTGTTCGCGGCGCAGGCCTGCCGTGTTGGCGTCAGAGCGTGCCGCCTGGATCCGGGCGCTGCGCTGGCCGAACAGTTCCAGGGGTTGGTTGATCGTCAGGGTCGTTTCGGCGTTGCCGACGCCGTTGTACGGGCCGGTGCCGTAAACGTTCTCCCGGTCGTACGCGATCGAGGGGTTGGGCAAGGCCCGCGCCTGCTCGGCGCGCGCGAGCGCCGCGTCGTAACGGGCAACGGCCTCGAGCGACGACGGCAGTGCGTCGAGTCGAGCGATCAGATCTTCATAGGGCGGGGCAATGTCGACGACGGGTTCGATCGCCACTGATGGCAACGCGAATGCCAAGGCAGCCACCGCGAACCCGACCGCCATGAGCGGCCGGACAAGGTGCGTGAACATGGGAACTCCAGAAGCAAAAGTTGACGTGGGAGCCCGTCATGACGGGCACGGCACGTCAGCTCTGCGGAGGTCTCATGGGTCTTTCGGACAGTCCGAACGCGCGACCGGGATCCTGCAGTGCAGGCTGCTCGACATGCACACCGAGGTACAACACGCCCGCGCTGAAAAAGAGATTGGCTGCCGCATGCTGGCAATGGTTATGGGCACACGCGCCATGCGAGCCGTCCGGAACATCGCCCTTGCCGGCTTCGTCTTGCAGCGATGATCCCGTGTGATCGTTTGTTGCGTGTTGCGCGTCGGATTCAAACGAGCACAAGAATGCATCGGCGACAGGCACGATCACCATCACTGCGACCAGCAGTGCAGCAACGGTGCTTCTCAGTCTGGCAAGGGCGCGATGCATCTGTCGAATAGTATCAATCACGCGTATCCGGATACAACAGCAACGCCGGCCAAAGACCTCAGCGGACGGCAGACTTGGGATTCCAAGGTCTAGCGAGACTCGCAGGAGCTACGCACCATGGCGGTGCCCCGAAGTTCCTGCCACGTACCGCGCATCACTCGGCTGGCGGATCGCAGGAACAGCAGCAGCAGGGCGGAGGCAATGACCAGGTCCGGCCAGCCCGCTCCGAACACCCACACCGCAAAGGCCGCCAACAAGACCGCGAAGCCCTCATAGATGTCGTTCCGCGAGCACTCCCAGGCGGAGGACAGATTGATGTCGCCGTTTCGATGCGGAGTCAGCAGCCAGAGGCAGAATGCGTTGGCGGCCAGGTTCAACACCCCCGCCAGCCCCATCGCCTCGAATACAGGCACGCCGGGATTCTTGAGCCGCCATGCGATCTGGACCGCGACCGCAACTGCTGCGCCCAGGATCAGCAGCCCTTTGAGGAAGGCGACTTTGGCCTTGGTCTGCAGGGACGAGCCGACGACGGCCAGGCTCACGGCGTATGTGAGTGCATCACCAAGGTTGTCGAGCCCACCCGAAAGCAGTGAGGAAGAACGGCTGAACCAGGCCGCGCCCATCATCATGACGAAGGTGGCGAGATTGATGGCCAGCACGACTTTCAAGGTGCGCCGCTGCGAATCCTCCATCGCCGCCACATCCACGACCTTTCCACAACTGCTGCAATCTGACATCACCAACTCCGGTCGCCAACTGGCACTGGGAACCGACACAGGGTAAAGTCCGTAGCCGCTACAGAGTCAAGCGGGATGCGCATGAAAATCAGTGAAGCCGCCGCCGCCAGCGGCTGCCACCTGGAAACCATCCGCTACTACGAGCGGGTGGGGCTCATCCCATCGCCGAAGCGGACCGGGAGCGGATATCGCGCCTACACGCCGGCAGACGTGGAGCGGTTGCGGTTCGTCAGCCGCGGGCGCGAGCTGGGTTTCAGCCTGGAGGAGATCCGCAGCCTGCTGCGCCTGAACGACGATCCGCAGCTGTCGTGCGGCGACGTCGATGCGCTGGCGCGCGTGCACTTGACCGACATCCACCAACGGCTTGAGGCACTGAAGCGCATGGCTGGCGAGTTGGAGCGGGTGATCGTCCAGTGCGCCGGTGGCGAGCGCGGCGCGTGCGCCATCCTGGGGGCCTTGCGGTGTACGGGCGACGACTCCGCGTCGTGTGCGAAGCCGGAGGGCCGCCAGTGACCTTGGTGCCCTATCTGGCGAGCAGGCCCAGCGGGGCTGATCGAAGCCTTGGCGTGTGACGGTGGCGTCGAGTCATCCGGCAACCGCCGCGTGTACCCGGGTCAGCCGCAACATGGCTTGTGCTGCTGGATCGGCGGACAGGGCACCGTTCCGAACGAGCAGAACACGCAGCAATCGCCCTGATTTGGCCGCAATACCACTCCACAGCCGGTGCACTCGTAGAAGAACTGGCACGCTGTGACCGGCATGGTCTCGGTCGCCCGGTGGCCGCATTCCGGGCAGGTCAGCACGCTTTCGAGCTCAACGTCACTCACCGCCGCCGGTCCGTGCCTTGGCCGGGAAACCTGCCTCGGTGACTGCTCGCGCGATCGCGGACGTATCCGTCTGGCTGGAATCGAACGTCACCGTGACGGTTTCAGCCCGGGTGTCCACCTTGGTGTCGGTCACGCCCGGCACCTTCTCCAGAGCCTTCCTGATGGTGATACCGCAGGCAGGACAGGTCATGTTTTCCGCATCGAGCACGACCGTCTCAGGCGCCGCCGCCAAGGCGACACCAACCGAAAGAAGGGCCACGAGGGCCAGTATCCACGTGCGCATTGCGCCTCCTACAGAATCCAGACGATGTAATAGGGAAACAGCAGCAACAGGGCGATGATGGCCGTCGCGAACCAGAGCCAACGCCGCCTGCGTCGCAGGGTGCCGGGTTCGATGCATTGGCCGTCCGCTCCGCACTCGGCCGCCGGGCGATACAGCATCCAGAACGCCACTGCCAAGCACAGCACGGCGGCCGCGCTGAACAAGGGCCTCAAGGGATCCAGCGCCGTGAGGGTGCTGATCCAGGCGCCGCTGATTCCCAGCAGCACGAGGACCAACGGCACCACACAGCAAACTGAAGCTCCGAGGGTGGCAAGGCTTGCGCCAACGAGGACGGTGACCGGGGATTTCGGCGACGTACGCGACATGATGGCTATACTAACTTCCGTACCATGGTACGGAGTCAAGATAATGAGTACCCCGACGCTGACCATCGGGCGGCTCGCAGCCGCCGCGAACGTGAACGTGGAAACCGTGCGCTATTACCAGCGCCGCGGCCTGCTTCCTGAACCCGAACGCCCTTCAGGCAGTGTCCGCCGCTACGGGGCTGATCACCTCGGGCGACTTCAGTTCATTCGCCGTGCCCAGGCCATGGGCTTCAGCCTTGAAGAGGTTCAGGCTCTCCAGCAGGTTGTGGGAGCGTCTTCCTGTGAGCAGACCCGGCTGCTCACCGAGCGCAAGCTGGCCGATGTCCGCAGACGGATTTTCGATCTCCGGAGGCTGGAAGTCGACCTGGAGAAGCAACTGGATCAGTGTGTCCAGACACCCGCCGGAACGCCCTGCCCCACGCTTGATGTGTTGAAGGGACGTAATGATCTGGAAGGCACCTCAAGCGCGGCATCGACAAGGCCGTGGTCGCCGCCGTCGACGAGCTGAAGAAGATCAGCAAGCCGACCGCCGACGACAAGGCGATCGCCCAGGTCGGCACCATCTCGGCCAACTCCGACGAGTCGATCGGCACCATCATCGCCGACGCCATGAAGAAGGTCGGCAAGGAAGGCGTGATCACCGTCGAGGAAGGCTCGGGCCTGGACAACGAGCTGGACGTCGTCGAGGGCATGCAGTTCGACCGCGGCTACCTGTCGCCGTACTTCATCAACAACCAGCAGAACATGTCGGTCGAGCTGGAGAGCCCGTACATCCTCCTGCACGACAAGAAGATCGCCAACGTCCGCGACCTGCTGCCGGTGCTCGAGGGCGTCGCCAAGGCCGGCAAGCCGCTGCTGATCGTCGCCGAGGAAGTCGAGGGCGAGGCGCTTGCCACCCTGGTGGTCAACACCATCCGCGGCATCGTCAAGGTGTGCGCCGTCAAGGCGCCGGGCTTCGGCGACCGCCGCAAGGCGATGCTGGAGGACATGGCGATCCTGACCGGCGGCCAGGTGATCTCCGAGGAAGTCGGCCTGCAGCTCGAGAAGGCCTCGCTGAAGGACCTCGGCCAGGCCAAGAAGATCGTGGTCACCAAGGAGAACACCACGATCATCGACGGCGCCGGCGACAGCGGCAACATCGAGTCGCGCATCAAGCAGATCAAGGCGCAGATCGAGGAGACCTCCTCCGACTACGACCGCGAGAAGCTGCAGGAGCGCGTCGCCAAGCTGGCCGGCGGCGTCGCCGTGATCAAGGTCGGTGCCTCGACCGAGATCGAGATGAAGGAGAAGAAGGCGCGCGTCGAGGACGCCCTGCACGCGACCCGTGCGGCGGTCGAGGAAGGCGTGGTGCCGGGCGGTGGCGTCGCGCTGATCCGCGCCAAGGCGGCGATCGAGGGCCTGAAGGGCATCAACGAGGACCAGAACCACGGCATCGCCATCGCCCTGCGCGCCATGGAGGCCCCGCTGCGCGAGATCGTCACCAACTCCGGCGACGAGCCGAGCGTGGTGGTGAACAAGGTCCGCGACGGCCAGGGCAACTACGGCTACAACGCCGCCAACGGCGAGTACGGCGACATGGTGGCCCTGGGCATCCTGGACCCGACCAAGGTGACCCGCACGGCGCTGCAGAACGCCGCGTCGATCGCCGGCCTGATGATCACCACCGAGGCGATGGTCGGCGAGCTGCCGAAGAAGGACGCCCCGGCCGGTGGCCACGACCACGGCGGCGGCATGGGCGGCATGGGCGGCATGGATTTCTGATCCAGGCCCGACCTCCGGTCCCGCTTCCCTGCCGGGGCGCGGGCCGGTGCCCAGGTTCGACACGGAAGGCCCCGCAGCGATGCGGGGCCTTTTCGTTTCCGGTCCGGCGACGTCGGAAGGACCCGGCGGGCCGGTTTTCACAGATGCGACTTCGGATGCCGCTGTCCGGACCCGGCCGTGCCCGGCTGTCGGATCGGCGAGAGGCCGACCGCTCGCGCTCCGGAAACCTTGGCGATGTCCGGGTTTATGCAACAGTTGGCCGTTTCCCCCTTCGCCTGCTAACGTGACGCATCGTCCAAGGGGCAACGCGCATGGATCGCCACGCGAACCCGTCCGCCGTGCAGCGCGATCGACGAATCCCGTGGCTGATGGCAACAGCGTTGATCGGCCTGGCGATGGCGGGCCGGATGCCGACGGCGGCCGCGCAGGAGCCGCTGCCGGTGCTGCGCGCGCAGCCCGACCTGTTGCTTCTTCGCGAGGGGCGGGTCGCCATCCTGGAGCGTCTGGACGACGGCAGCCTGCTGGCGGCCGGCGACATCGACTGGGCCAATGGCCGGGCCGTCGGCCGCGGCGTCGTACGCCTGCAGGCCGACGGCACGCCCTACCCGGGCTGGCAGGTGGCGCCGATCGGCACGCAGAATTCCGGGCTCTGGCTCAACTACGCCACCGCAACCAACTGCGGCGACTGGATCTACGTCGCCGGCACGCTGGCCTCACCCTCGGGCGGTGACGACGTCAACCTGCGGCGCATCGACCGCGACACCGGCGTGCCGGACCCGACCTGGACGTCGGCGGTCACGGGCAACATCAGCGCATTGGCCTGCGACGGCAACGGGCGCCTGCTGGTCGCGGGGGAGTATCTGTCGGTAGCCGGCACGATCTACTACGGGCTGGTGCGGCTGCACGCCGACTCCGGCGCGCACGATCCGTTCTGGACCGTGCAGGCGTCCGGGCGCATCCAGCGCCTGCTGGTCGCAGCCGACGGCACCCTGTATGTCGTGGGCTGCCATGGCATCGGCACACCTGCTCTGTCGTTCCTGCGCAAGGGTCTTGCCCGTGTCCTGCCCAGCGGCGCCGTCGATCCGGACTGGGATCCGGCGCAGGCGTTCCTGGACAACGGCCGGGTGTCTGCGATCGCCCTGGGCGAAGACGGCTGGCTCTACGTCGCCGGTCAGCTGGCGACCGCATCGCCGCCGCGCCACGGGTTGTTGCGGGTGTCGACCAGCGGCAGCGGCGCCATCGATCCGACCTGGCATCCGAACCCGGACTGGCCAACGGGTTTCAATGGCGAGCGCGTGGATGCGCTGCATGTCGACGGGCCATGGCTGTTCGTCGGCGGAAACTTCGGCCAGTTCGGCGGCCTGGCACGTGCGTCGATGGCGCGGGTGTCGACGATCGGCCACGGCGACGTCGACCCGGCCTGGGACTCGCCGCTGCGCCCGGCTGCGCCCTGGGGCAACGCGCTGGTGGCCATCGTGCCGGGGCCTGACGACTCGCTGTGGGCGGCCGGCCGGCTTCGCAGCACCGGGGCGACGCCGAGCGCCGGCCTGGTTCGCGTCGCGCGCGCGGACGGCACGCGCATCGGCAGCCACCTGATCGCGCTCGCGGGCAACGTGCTCCACGTCGCCGCGCATCCGGCCGGCGGTGTCGTCGTCGCCGGGGACTATTTCCATGCCAACGGCATGGAACGCGAGGGCATGCTGCGCCTGGACGCAAGCGGCGGCATCGATCCCGGGTTCGCCCCGGCCGTGACCGGCCAGGTGAAGGCCTTGGCCGTCGACGCTGCCGGTCGCGTGCATGTCGGCGGCGATCTGCACCATCCCGATCTGCCGCAACCGCTGCACCTGCTGCGCCTGCAGGCGGACAGCGACCAGCCCGACCCGACCTGGCTGCCAGCGGTGGACGGCACCGTCGATGCCCTGGCCTTCGGCCCCGATGGCCGCCTCCACGTCGGCGGGAACTTCGACCAGGTGGCCGGCCAGGCGCAGGCGCGGCTGGCGCGTTTCGATGCCACCGGCGCGTTCGATGCCGATTGGCGGCCGGTAGTCGCCGATGCCACGGTGGTGGCGATCGCCCTGGCGGACGGCTGGGTCTACACCGGGGCCGGCCATGGCCGCCTGAGGCGGTTCGCGGGCGCGGCGCCGGGTCTCGCGGATCCGACCTGGACCACAATCGTGGGCGATTGGTTGCGGCCGAGCCTGTTCGTACGTTCCGGCGGTCCGCTGGTGGTCGCTCACGGGCGCACGGTGTTCATGCAACTGAGGGGAAGCATCAGCCTGGTCTCACAGGCGCCGGGCACGCCGGCGCAGACGCTGTGGCAGCGAACGGTGCCGTGGACCCTGCCGGTCGTGAGCGGGGCAGCGACCGGACCGATGTTCGGTGCCATGCTCGCCGAGGGGCAAAGCATCGGCTACGAGGTTTTCCGCTTCGACGAGTCCGGCACGCTGGACACCGCCTGGCGCCCGCAGCTGGATCGCAGGGCGGTGATGATGCGGCCCTTGACGGACGGCACGACGCTATGGCTGGCCGGACAGTTCAGCCACGTCGACGGCGAACGCCGCTTCGGCCTGGCCGCCTTCGACCTGCGCGGCGACGCGCTGTTCGAACACGGCTTCGACTGATGACGGGCGACTGACGTCGATGGCGTCCCAGGTCGTGATTTGACCGCCGGCGGAATCGTGAGCCTTCGCCAGCGTTGGGCTGCTGGGATCACCTGGCCACGGCGGGAAGGCTGACGGCGGGATTCTTGCCGAGGCCCGCGAGGGTTTCCAGCGTCATGCAGCGGCGCTGGATCGACCGAGGCACATCATGACCAGGACCGCGGATCAACGATCTCCTGCGTTGCCCGATCAGGGGTTCTGGAAGCCGTCGGCGAACAGCTGGTCGATCTCGTAGACCCAGACCTGGCCGCGCCGGGCGCCCGGTGCCGGCAGGCTGCTGCCGACGCCGGGGTAGCCGACCGCCAGGCGCCGGGCGCCGACGCTGAAGTCGATACCGGTGCCGAACCGGCCTTCGGCGAGGGTGGTCACGGCCAGCGGCGCCGGGCGGACCACGCCCCGGTAGCTGTTGGCGTTGTAGTTGTTGCCGGTCGGGCGGCGCAGTTCGACCAGGCCGACATTGGTCGCGGTGGAACTGGACTGGGCGCGGGGGCCGTTGGTGTTCGGCGCGGCGACCGCGATATGGAAGTCGAAGCCGAAGGCGACCGCCGCGCCGAACTGCATGTCCGCCTCGGGGCCGGCCACCACACCGCCCGGCACGTTGGTCGGGAATCCGGTTTCGGCGAAGTTCCAGTTGCTTCCCGAACGTGCGTACCGGTACACGCGGCCGCAGCGCTGGCTGCCGGAAGGGCAGAAGTCGTTCGGTGCGCCGACCAGCAGGCTGGAGCGGACCAGGTCGACCGACAGTCCGAAAAGGGCGAACGAGGCCTGGGCCGGCGCGGTGAGGAAGGCGCTCTGGGTCCAGACCGGCGTGTCGCCGCTGGTGCTGCGCTCGAAGACGTGCACGCCGCCGGCCGAAATGAACGGGGTCGGGCTGCGCAGCGGCGCGCCGGCGGCGAGCAGGGGCGGCATGCCCAGCGACTGGTTCAGGGCCACACTGTCGCCGAAGCGAGCGTTGGCCATCGCGTTCGGCGGGCTGAGCGTCACTTCCAGGGAGGGGCTGCCCGTGGAGGGGTTGACCCGATAGACGCGCACGCGACCCCCCTGGTTGCTGGTGGCGACGGTGGGGCAGCCGACGGCCAGATAGTCCTCGCTGAGCGCCAGCGCGCTGCCGCAGCGGCCGTTGCTGGTGCCATTGATGGTGATGTTCACCGAGAACCAGTCGTTGGCCGGGATGTAGCGCGCCATGCGCACCCTGCCGGTCACCTGGCTGCCATCGGCATTTTCCGCTTCGGGGCAGCCGATCACGAGCTGCGGCATGCGCAGGGCCACGGCATGGCCGCAGCGGGCGCCGTTCGGGCTGAACGCGGTCTCCAGGAGCTGGTGCAGGGTCCAGCCGCCAGCGCCGCGCCGGAACATGAACACCGCGCCGTGCGCGGCAACGCCGTGATTGAAATCGTTCCAGAGCGCCCCCGGCGCGCCGACCGCGAGCCAGTCGCCATCGATGGCGACGCTGTGTCCGAAGCGCGCCCCCTCGCTGGTCTGGCCATGGCCGTCCGATGGGTAGTCCAGGACCGCGGTACGGACCAGGCCATGCTCGCTGCCGAAGGTGCCCCGCCCGAATCCGGAGGGGCCGGCGGCCCGCTCGCGATCGACCTCGGCCGCGATCTGGCGTTCGATCGCGGCCCAGGCCAGGTCATCGATGCCGATGTCGTCCGGCAGTGTTGCCGCGGCCAGCGAGGGTGCGAACAGACACGACAGCAGGGCGGGGAGCAGGGACGGTTTCATTGCAGCGTGCTCGGCTGGGGACTTGCCCATCGAAACGCCGCGCAGCACGCGACCGAACATCGGCCTTGAACAACACGACGCCGCGCGATCCGCGCCATGCATCCTGCACACGGTCGAACGGCGCACCCCCGAAGTGGGTGCATGCCCAGTATCTGGTCGAGATCTCCTGGCCAGCAGCGTGATGACCTGCACGAGCACGGCCGTGATCGGCGACGGCCGTGCAATCCGCGCGCACACACTCGAGTGCCACCCGTTTCCAGGCGGGACGACTGCCGGAAAACGCCCGATGCAGGGCCGGGCTGCCAGATCGCTGGTGTGGCGATCGAAGTTTTCGCCCGTCGCCGACAAGCAGCCTGGCCCGCGCGCGCCGCGGCCTGTGGCCCTGCGGCCACTCCGCAGGCTCGACAGCGCTCTTCAAGTGAACTAGCAAACTACAAGTCTGATTGACAAACCTATACACGTGTGCTATCCGGCAACTGGGACGGAGTGCCGTGAGGGCGGCCAGGCAGTTGCGGGCATGAGCCCTGAGGGACGGACCGGGGACGCCTTCACGCACGAACGGCTCGAAGCCGCGCATTCCGCGTCGGCGAAGGAGATCCTCATGTCGGTTTCGGCTCAGCGATCCTGTGGGCAGTTGGTGTCCTGCTCCCCTCCAGCGAATTCTTCTCCAGGCCTGATCGGGCGAAGAGTGCTTGGCGTGGCTTTCGTCTGGTCGCTGTGCGCGACCGGATGGACAGCGCTTTGGGCATCTCCGCTGGACAATGTCATTCGCAACGACGCCGCGGACCAGGAGGCCGTGGAGGCCTACTGGACCGAAGAGCGTCTGAACAACGCCACGCCTCTTCCTGTTCCGGAAGTCTCCGAGGAGGAGTTCCAACGCCTTCTGCAGCAGGAGGTGGCGCCAAGCGGACCGGTAACCATCCAATCGATGGAGGGCGGCGAGTCGACTGCGAGTACCCCCGGCGTGCCGGAACGGGCCAACGTGGGCGAGCGCCCGTTCTGGAACGGGGGCAGGCTGTTCTTCACCATGCCCGATGGCAAGGACTACTCCTGCACGGGCGCCTTCGCGGGGCAGAACAACATCGTCCTGACCGCCGCCCATTGCGTTCGCGACGGACAGACCGGGGCGTGGTACAGGAACTTCAACTTCCGCCGCGCCTACAGCAACGGCGGCGGTCAGTCCGTGGGCTGGAACTGCGCGAGCGCCTACTACATGTGGTACACGCCCCCGAACAACTACCGGTACGACTATGCGTTCATCCGAACCACGTCCGCTTCGGGCGCCGGCTGGCTCGGATGGAAGACGCAGATCCCCTACACGTCATGGACGGCGATCGGCTATCCGCAGAACTACGGCAGCAACCAGTACATGTACAAGGTCGTTGGCGACAAGGGACCGATCTCGGGCAACATCGTCCAGATGAACAACAACCCGTTCAACTTCGGCGCCAGCGGGGGCGCGTGGATCGCGGAGCTGACGACACCGCATGTGGGCGGCAACTTCGCAGTGGGGGTCAATTCCTTCATCAGAAGCTCCGACCCCGGCAAGATGTGGGGACCGTTGTTCGATGCGGATTTCGCCGCGCTGTACACGAAGGCGGTGAACTGCACCAACTAGCAGCTCGTTGAAGAACGACCACCCGGGTCGTTCTTCAAGTCGCCTGTCCGGCGCAGGCCCGCACGCGCTCCCGTCGAATCAACTGCCTACGCGGTTGATTCGACGAGCGGCCATCCATGGCCGCAGCCAGCTGGCCTGGTTTCATCATGGGGCCGCAACTGCGGCCTCATGACCGTACCTGGGCTGGGGCAAGCCACGTCGTCGGTGGCGCCGTCACGGAGCCAGGGCGGGGAGGTGTTGGTGCCCCCGTCCATGCGGCCGGATCCCGCCACCGTGGTCGGGCGCCGGCCGGCGCAGGCAGGTCTTCGCGAAGCTCGGGATGCCGCATCGCGGCAAGTGCAGCAGGCCAGTCACGGACAAGGACGCAACCCGGCCCGTTGCTGGCGCCGGGCGCGCGTTGCCCGTTCAGCAATCCTCTCCGTCGGCTACGGACGCGCAGACCACCAGGGTCCTGGTGTCCGCCAGCAGCCTGGCCGCCCGCTCGCTGCCCTCGGGCAGGGCGGCCAGGGCGGCTTCGGCCTGGTCGAGACGGGCACGCGCCTCGTCGGCCTGGTTGCCGCGTGCCAGGGCCTGGGCCAGCACGGCCAGGGCCATGACCTGTTCCTCGGCCGGCCTGGCGAACAGGCGCTCGGCCATGGCGACCGCTTCTTCGGCGTGCGCCAGTGCGTCCCCGGGCCGATCCACGGTCAGTGCCTGCCGGGTCAGGTTGACCAGGCCGAACACCACCACCGGATGGTCGCCGCGATAGACCTGGCGGCGCATCGCCACCGAGCGCTCCAGCAGGTCCAGGGCGCCGGCCTGGTCGCCGCGGTCGCGCGCCAGCAGGGCGCGGTTGTTGAGCAGGATGGCGATGTCGCGGCTGCCATCCGGGAATTCGCCGGCCAGCAGCGACGCGGCGCGCGCATACAGGTGGTCGGCCTCGTCGAGCCGGTCCAGGCCGTGCAGCGCCTGGGCCAGGTTGGCGACCATGTTGGCGTGCTCGTGCACGGTGACCTCGACGCCTTGGCGTTCGACCAAGGCCAGGGCCTGCTCGAGGTGCTCGCGCGCCTCCTCGTAGGCCGAGCGGTTCAGCAGCAGCACGGCCAGGTCGTTGCGGGTCACGGCATCGAGGCTGCTGCGCCGCCGGCCGGTATCGCGCAGGCGCGCCAGCACCTGATCGAAGGTGGCCTCCGCCTCGCCGCTGCGGCCCTCGTACTCGTGCAGCCAGGCCAGCGCGTGCAGCAGTTGCAGGGTCCGCGGATGGTCCTCGCCGAGCGCGGCCCGTGCCTGGGCGTGACCGGTTGCCAGTTGCTGCCGGGCCGCCTCCAGGCGGTGGCGGCTGACCATGCTGTAGCCGATCGCGTGGCGGATGCCGGCGGCCAGTGCCGGGCGGTCGTCGAAACGCGCACCGACCTGGGCTGCGGCCTCATCCAGGGCCTGCGCGAGCGTCGTCTCCTCGCTGGTGTTGCCGGGATCGGCGCGGGCCAGAATGTCGAGCAGGAACTGGTTGATGCCCTCGGCGTCGGCGGCGGCGCGCGCGGCCTGGCGGGCCTGGTGCAGGGCCAGCGCGGTCGCGCCCAGCACCGCGGCCAGGGCCAGGGCGGCGGTGGCGCTGGCCAGACGGTGCCGGCGCAGGAAGCGCGACAGGCGATAGCCGCGGCTGTCGGGATGGGCGCTGACCGGGCGGCCATCCAGCCAGCGACGCAGGTCGTCGGCCAGTTCCCGCGCCGAGCCGTAGCGGCGTTCGGCCTCGCGGTGCAGGGCCTTGCCGGCGATCCGTTCCAGGTCGTTGTCGAAGCGGCTGCGCGCGTTGCCGCGATCCGCCGCAGGCACGGCGCGGGCCAGGCCCTGGGCAAGGCTGGGCGCGGTCTGCTCGCCGACCCGCCGTTCCGCCTGGGCTGGACTCAGGCCCGCGAGGTCGTGCGGCAGCACCCCGGTGGCCAGCTCGTACAGGATCACGCCCAGCGCGTAGACATCGGCGCGGGTGGTGATCGCTTCCCCCCGGAGCTGTTCGGGGCTGGCATAGCCGGGCGTCATCGCCTGCACGGCGGTGGCCTCGGGACGGGCGTCCGGGCGCGCCGGGTCGAGCAGCTTGGCGACGCCAAAGTCGAGCAGGCGCGGCTGGCCGTCGCCGTCGACCAGGATGTTGGCGGGCTTGAGGTCGCGGTGCACCACCAGGTGCCGGTGCGCGGCCTCGACCGCCTCGCAGACCCGGCACAGCAGGCGCACGCGCGCGCGCAGGTCCAGGCCCTGGGTCTCGCACCAGCGCGTCAGCGACAGGCCGTCGACGAACTCCATGACCAGGTAGGGCACGCCGTCGGCGGTGCTGCCGGCATCCAGGATGCGGGCGATGTTGGGATGCTGGAGCTGGGCGAGGATGTCGCGCTCGGCGGCGAAGCGCGCCACCAGGGCCGCGCGCAGCGCGTCGCGTCCGGCCAGGTAGGCCGGCTGCACCAGCTTCACCGCGACGTCCTGGCGATAGGCGCCGTCGGCGCGCCGGGCGCGGTAGACCACGCCCATGCCGCCGGCCTCCAGCAGGGCGGTGAGCTGCCACGGGCCCAGGCGCTCGCCGACCGCCGGCAATTGCGGCAGGGACGATGCCCCGGGGCTTGCCGGCGACTCCAGGAAATTCCCGGCCTGATCGTCGCGTGCCAGCAGGTGTCCCAGGCGCTTCCGCACGCCGACGCTGACCGGCAGGGCCGCCAGCCAGGCGTCGCGTGCGTCGGCCGGCAGGGCCTGGCCCTCGGCGAGCAGGTCCAGGACCTGGCGTTCGGTCTCGGCGTCCATCCGGCCTCAGTCCGCCAGCGCGTCGTACAGCCAGGTCCGCGCCGCCTGCCAGTGCCGCTTCACGGTGGCCGGCGACATCGCCATGGCGGCGGCGGTCTCCTCGATGGTGAGTCCGGCGAAATAGCGCAGCTCGACGATCCGGCCCTTGTCGGCGTCCAGTGCCTCCAGGCGCACCAGGGCATCGTCCAGGGCCTCCAGGTCCAGGGCCGGCAGTTCGCCGGCGATGTCGAGCTGGGTCAGCGACAGCCGCTCGCCGCCGTCGCGCTTGGCGGCGTTGCGACGGCGCGCGTGGTCGACCAGGATCTCGCGCATCAGCCGCGCCGCCACCCGCACGAAGTGGCCGTGGCCCTGCCAGTCGATGCGGGCGACGCCGCCCAGGCGCAGGAACACCTCGTTGACCAGCGCCGTGGGCTGCAGGGTATGACCGCTGCGCTCGCCGGCGAGCTGGCGCACCGCGGCGGCGCGCAGCTCCGGATAGACGGCCTCGATCAGCCGGTCGCGCGCGCCCTCGTCGCCGGCGCGCCAGGCCTCGAGCAAGCGGGTCGCCTGGTCGTGCATGGCGCCAGTCTAGCCGCGCCCTTTCGGGAATCCTCAGCTGCTGGCGCGCCGCCGCGGCCGACGCCGCCGTGCAGAGGCGATGGCTGCCCCGCGAGCGGACGCCCTGGGCACCTTTGGCCGGCCGGCTCTACCATCGGGCCATGACCGACCCGCACCGCCCCTACGACAAGGCCGCCGGCGGCCTCGACGCGCTGCGCAGTTCGCTGAAGGCGCTGCGCGAGCAGGGCATCGTCGGCAAGGGCGCGCGCACCCTGGCGCGGGTCAACCAGCCCGAAGGCTTCGACTGCCCGGGCTGCGCCTGGCCGGACCGCAATCCGCATTCCAGTTTCGAGTTCTGCGAGAACGGGGTGAAGGCGGTTGCGGCCGAGGCCACCGCGCGCCGTGCCGACCCGGATTTCTTCGCCCGGCACCCGCTGGCCGAGCTCGCCGGCTGGGACGATTTCGCCCTGGAGGCGGTCGGGCGGCTGACCCATCCGATGGCCTGGGATGCGGCCAGCGACCGCTACCTGCCGGTGTCCTGGCAACAGGCCTTCGAGACCATCGCCGGCGTCCTGCGCGACCTCGACCACCCCGACCAGGCGGCCTTCTACACCTCCGGGCGCACCTCCAACGAGGCCGCCTTCCTGTACCAGCTGTTCGTCCGCGAGTTCGGCACCAACAACCTGCCGGACTGCTCGAACATGTGCCACGAGCCGACCAGCCTGGCCCTGCCCGAGGTGATCGGGGTCGGCAAGGGCACGGTGACCCTGGCCGACTTCGAACGCGCCGATGCGATCTTCATCTTCGGCCAGAACCCCGGCAGCAACCATCCGCGCATGCTCGGCGAGCTGCGCCAGGCGGCGCGTCGCGGCTGCCGCATCGTCGTGTTCAATCCCTTGCGCGAGCGCGGCCTGGAACGCTTCGCCGACCCCAAGCATCCGGTCGAGCTGGTCACCGGCCGCGGCACCCGGCTGGCCTCGCACTACTACACGGTGCGGGTCGGCGGCGATCTCGCCGCGATCACCGGACTGGCGCGCGCGGTGCTCGAGGCCGGCGCCATCGACCAGGCGTTCATCGCCGCGCACTGCGCGGGCTTCGACGTCTTCCGCGACGCCGTGCTGGCGACGCCCTGGCCGGACATCGAGGCCGGCAGCGGCCTGTCGCGCGCGCAGCTCGAGGAGGCCGCCGGCGTCTACATCGACAGCCCGGCGACGATCGCCTGCTGGGGCATGGGCCTGACCCAGCACCCGCGCGCGGTCGCCACCATCCAGATGCTGGCCGCCCTGCTGCTGCTGCGCGGCAACATCGGCCGGCCCGGGGCCGGGGCCTGCCCGGTGCGCGGCCATTCCAACGTCCAGGGCGACCGCACCATGGGCATCTGGGAGCGGCCGCCGGCGGCCTTCCTGGACCGGCTCGGCGCCGAGTTCGGCTTCCAGCCGCCGCGCGCGCCGGGCCTGGACACGGTCGGCACCATCGAGGCCATGCACGCCGGCCGGGTCCGGGCCTTCATCGCGATGGGCGGCAACTTCGCGGCCGCCACGCCCGACAGCGAGTTCACCCACGCGGCGCTGCGCCGCTGCGCGCTGACCGTGCACGTCGCCACCCGCCTGAACCGCTCGCACCTGGTGCACGGCGAGGCGGCCCTGTTGCTGCCCTGCCTGGGCCGCACCGAACTGGACCGCGTCGCCGGCCGCCGCCAGGCGGTCAGCGTCGAGGACTCGATGAGCATGGTGCACCTGTCCTCGGGCATGAACGCACCGGCCTCGCCGCACCTGCTCTCCGAGCCGGCGATCGTCGCCGGCATCGCGCGCGCCACCCTGCCCGGCAGCGCCACGCCCTGGCAGGCGCTGGCCGACGACTACGACGCGCTGCGCGCGCGCATCGCCCGGGTGGTCGAGGGCTTCGAGGACTTCAATGCCCGGGTGCGGGTGCCGGGCGGCTTCCATCTGCGCAACCCGGCGCGCGAGCGCGAGTGGCGCACGCCGGGGGGTCGCGCGCGCTTCATCCACCATGCCCTGCGGGGCGAGGGCGCCGCGGACTCCGGCGACCTGCTGACCCTGACCACCGTACGCAGCCACGACCAGTACAACACCACGGTGTACGGCTTCGACGACCGCTACCGCGGCATCCACGGCGAGCGCCGGGTGCTGTTCATCGGCGGTGCCGACCTCGCGCGCCTGGGACTGGCGGCCGGGCAGCGCGTCGACATCGTCTCGGTGTGGCACGACGGCGAGCGGCGGGTGAGCGGTTTCCGCCTGGTCGAGTACGACATCCCGGCCGGCTGCGTGGCCGCCTACTATCCGGAGACCAACCCGCTGGTGCCGCTGTCGCACCACGCGCAGGGCGCGCGGACGCCGGCCAGCAAGGCGATCCCGGTGCGCCTGGAAGCGCGGCCGGCGCCATGAGCGAAGCGGCGGTGCAGCCCGGGCTGGATCGCCTGCCGGGCGAGCGCCATGAGGCCGGTGCATGCATGGCGGTGCTGGACGAGGTCGCCGTCGAGGTGCCAGTGGTGCTGGTCTACAACGGCCACGACCATGCCGTGCTGATGGCCAGCCCGGGCGACCTGGCCGACTTCGCGCTCGGCCATTCGCTGGCCGAGGGCATCGTCGCCGCGCCCGGCGAGCTGGACCTGGTCGATATCCGTGCCAGCGCAGCCGGCATCGCCGTGCAGATGGCGATCCCGCCGGCGCGCTTCCATGCCCTGGCCGGACGCAACCGCGCGCTGACCGCGCCGGTCGGCTGCGGGCTGTGCGGTGCCGCCTCGCTGGCCGCGGCGATCCGGCCGACGCCGGCCCTGCCGCCCGGCCCGGTGCCGAGTGCTGCCGAGGTCGCCGCCGCGTTTGCCGCGTTGCCGGCCCTGCAGGTGCTCAACGCCCGTTGTGGCGGTCTGCATGCCGCCGCCGTGGTGCACGCAGGCGGCCTGCTGGTGCGCGAGGACGTCGGTCGCCACAACGCCCTGGACAAGGTCATCGGCGCCCGGGCCCGCGCCGGCCTGGACGGCGGCTTCGCCCTGGTCACCTCGCGGGCCTCGCACGAGCTGGTCCACAAAACCGCCAGCGCCGGTCTGTCGGCGCTGGCGGCGATCTCGGCGCCGACCACGCTTGCGGTGCGCCTGGCACGGGAAGCCGGGCTGGCGCTGTTCGCCTTCGCCCGCGGCGGCGCGGTCACCGTCTACAGCCCGGGCGGGGGTGTCGGCACGGCGGATGCGGCAGGCGTTGCCTGAGATGTCGTCGGCGCCTGCCCGCAATGCGCCACTTGCCGCCCGCGGCCTGCCCGGACGGGGCCCCAGGCTGCCGATCCCAGCCCTGACCTGACCACACCCATGGCCCGATTGCCCGCTCTTGCCGCCCTGACCGTCGCAACGCTCGCCCTCGTCGCCGGCACCGCACGGGCGGCTTCGCCGGCGCCGCCTGCGCCGGATGCCCCGATGGACTGTCGCGCCTGTGCGGCCTGGAACGCACCGCAGGCGCCGTTCCGCATCCATGGCGACACCTGGTACGTCGGCCCGCGCGGGCTGAGCGTGCTGCTGATCGACACCGGCGCCGGCCTGGTCCTGCTCGACGGCGCCCTGCCGCAGTCGGCGCCGCAGGTGCTGGACAACCTGCGCAGCCTGGGCTTCGACCCCGCGCAGGTGCGCTGGGTCGTCAATTCCCACGCCCACTTCGACCACGCCGGCGGCATCGCCGCCCTGGCCGCGGCGACCGGCGCGCGGGTCGCCGCCAGCCCCCAGGGCGCCCGTGCGCTGGCGCTGGGCGACGCTCTGTCGGGCGATCCGCAGGCCGATCCCACGGGCGGCTCGATGCGCTTCCCGGCGGTGGCCGGCGCGCACGGCCTGGCCGACGGCGAGTCGATCCGGCTCGGCCGGCTGCGACTCACCGCCCACCACACGCCCGGCCACACGCCCGGCGGCACCACCTGGAGCTGGCGCAGCTGCGAGGGCGCGCATTGCCTGGACCTGGTCTATGCCGACAGCCTGACCGCGGTGTCGGCGCCGGACTTCCGCTTCGGTGCCGACCCGCGCGCGCTGGCCGCCTTCCGCGCCAGCATCGACAAGGTCGCCGGCCTGCCCTGCGACCTGCTGGTCACCGCCCATCCGGAGGCCTCCGACCTGTTCGGCCGCCAGACCGCCGGCACCCTGGCCGATGCCTCGTCCTGCCAGCGCCTGGGCGAGCGCTCGCGCCGGGCGCTCGACGACCGCCTGCAACGCGAGGCGGGCGACTGACGACCGGAATGGCGTCGCGGTCCGGCCACGACCCTGCGCGAGGCCCGACGCTGGTCAGGCCTCCCGGAAGGACAAGCGAACAGTTCGCGTTCCGAATCCCGAATCCGGAACCTGGAACCCAGAACGCCTTGGTCCTTGCTCCCCCGGTCCCCGGTCCCCAGCCACTGGGCGACGCCAGTCCTCAACGCCCGACGCAGGCGTGCGCGCAGGTACAGGCGGCCTGCAGCCAGGGGTCGGACGCGGCGCCGGGCGGGTCGCAGCGGGTCGCGGCCGCGCCGGGATCGGCGAGCACCTGCAGGGCGCGCACCCAGGGGTGCGCTTCGCCCAAGGCGCTGGCGGCATCGGTCGCAGCGTCGGCGGCCAGCGCGCGAGCCTCGGCGGTCGCGCCGGCTTCGGCCACCGCGAGCGCCAGCACCAGGCGGGGCAGGGTGAGTCCGGGTGTCCGGTCCTGCGCCAGGCGGTCGAGGGTCGCTCGGACGGCGTGCAGGGCGGTGGGGTCGGCGCAGTCCGCCCGGGCGCGCTGGCAGGCCAGGGCCGACAGCGCCTCCACCAGGACCGCGGCCGCGCGGTCGGCAGCGCCATCGAACACGCCACGCAGTCCCTGCAGGCGCTCCAGGGCCGCCGCCGGTCGCTGCTCGTGCAGGTCGATCTCGGCGCGCAGACGTTCTACGCGGGCGCGGTTGCGGCGATGCGCCACCGGGTCGGGGAGGCGTGCCCAGGCGGACGAGAGGTGATCGGCCGCCTCGCTCAGTGCGCCCCGGCCGAGCAGTCGCAGGCCTTCGAAGCTCAGCGAGTCGCCATGGCCTGGCGAGTCCACGCCGGCCATGCCGGCACTGAGCGCCAGCATGCGCCCGCAACTGTCCGAGGCCTCCGGCAGGGCGAGCTGGATGTCGACCAGGCACAGCTTCTGCAGGTTGACCAGGTGCAGGCCGCGCGGCTGCCCGGGCACCCGCTGCAGCCCGTCGTCGACCTGCGCCAGGAGGGGCCGGGCCGATCGCGACTCGCCGGCCTGGACCAGGGCCCAGCCCCAGTTGGACAGGGTGTTGAGCACGTCGTAGCTGCCCGGGTCGCGGTGCCGCAGGTCGATGGCATGCGCGCGTTCGTAGGCGTCGGCGGCGTCGCGGTGGCGACCGACGCCGACCAGGGCATAGCCGAGGTTGTTCCAGCCGGCCGCGGTGCTTTTTCCGGCGACCCCATGGCGGCGGATGCGCGCGGCCAGGGCCTGCTCCTTGTGGGCCAGGGCCGCCTCGCGATCGTCGCGCTCCATCGCCAGAACGCCGAGATCGTCCAGCACGTCGATCCAGGCGGGGTCGTCCGGGTCGCCGCCGCGCAGCCGCTCGGCCGCCTCGTTCAACAGGCTTTCGGCCGGAGCCAGATGTCCGGTCGCCAGGTGCAGCCGCGCCTGGCGCGCCAGCGCGGCGATCGCCAGCGGATGGCGGGGCTCGAGATGGATCCGGGCCTGGTCGTGGGCCTGCTCGCCCAGGGCCAGCGCCTGGGCACGGTCGCCGAGATTGCCGGAGAGCCGGGAGAACAGCAGCAGCAGATCGACCCTCTCCGCCGGCCCCAGGTCGTCGACCTGCGACAGGCGGGCCAGGCCGGCGGCGACCAGCTCGGGCAGGGCCGGCATGCGACCCAGGGAGACGCCCTCGCGCACCGGTTCGAACAGCTGCTCGAGGAAGTCGCGCACGGTGTTCGCACGCGTCGCCTCCCGGCCGGCCAGCAGGGCTTGGCGGGAGGCCTGGTCGGCCTGCCGCAGGGCCACCACCAGCGTGCCGAGCAGCGCCACGGTCAGGCCGAGGATCACCGTGAAGGCCAGCCGGTGGCGACCGGCCACGCGCACCGCGCGCCGCCAGGACGGCGCCGGCAGGCTGCGCGGCAGACGCCCGTCCAGGCAGTCGGCGACGTCGTCGGCCAGCCTGCCGGCGGCCTCGTGGCGCAGGCCGGGCTGGGCACGGGTCGCCCTGGCGACCACGCGTTCCAGGTCCGCCCTCACGCTGGCCGGTGCCGCTGTCCCCTCGAGCAGGGCGGCCAGCAGCAGGCCCAGGGCATAGACGTCGCCAGCCACCGAGGCCGGCGCGCCGGCCAGCCGTTCCGGTGAAGCCCATGCCGGTGTCGCGCGCGCCGGCAGGCGCGCCTCCTCGCCATGCTCGTCGTCGCCGATCACCCGGGCGATGCCGAAGTCCAGCACCTTGGGATCGCCGGCGCGGGTCACCAGCACGTTGCCCGGCTTCAGGTCGCCATGCACGACCAGGGCGGCATGGGCCGCCTGCACGGCCCGCGCGATGCGCACGAACAGCGCCAGGCGCGCCCGCCAGTCCAGGCCCGCGGCATGCGCCAGCAGGGGCACGCCATCGACATGTTCGATCACCAGGTAGGGCGTGCCGTCGGTGTCGACGCCGCCGTCGATCAGCCGCGCGATGTCCGGATGCTGGAGGCGGGCCAGGATGCGCCGCTCGCGCCGGAACAGGTGCTGCTCGACCGGGTCGCTGATGTCGCGATGCAGCAGCTTGACCGCCACCCGCTGGTCGAAGTCGGCGTCGCAACGCCGGGCCAGGTGGACGCTGGCCATGCCGCCGCGTCCGAGCAGGCCGAGCAGTTCGAAGGCGCCGACCCGCCGGCCGACCATCGCCTCGGACGCCGCGCGCTCGCCGGGGGCCGGGCCGGTGGCCGCGTCGCCGCCGTCGTCGTCGAGTGCCCAGGCATGCAGACGGCCGGTGTCGTCGAGCAGCGGATCGGCGCGCAGGTCGGCGGCCGCGAGGTCCGCCAGCCGGGCACGCATCAACGGGTCGGCGACCTCCCGGGCCAGCCAGCGGGCACGCGCATCGGGCGGCACGGCCAGCATCCGGTCGAACAGCGCGCGGAGTCGTCGGGTATCCATGGCGTGTCGCCCCCGTCGCGATCACCGGACCGGGCGCAGCGTAGCCCGGATCGCCTGCTTCCGGCGCGGCGCCCGGCGGCCGGGTCCAGGCGCCGGGTCACTGGAAGCCATTGCGGAACAGGGTGTCGTCGGTGAGTTCGTAGGCGCCCAGGTCCTGGGGGCCGCCGGTGTCGACGATCCAGGGCAGATCGATCACCCGCGGCCTGCGGTCGCGCGTGGAGTTGGCCGGTTGCGCGGGCGCCGCGTCCAGCGCTGGCGAGTCCTGGCGCAGCCGGAAATCCGCGCCGGCCGCGTCCAGGAAGCGGGGGTCGGCTACCCGGTGGCTCGGCGACGGCGGCAGGCCGGCCTGCGGGTGCAGCAGCAGGTGCTCGAAGCAGGCGGCGGTCGTCGCTCCCGCGGTCACGTTCAGCACCTGGCGGCCGGGCTGCCAGACGATGCTGCGGTACAGGTGGCTGCCGTCGTAGTTGATCAGGTTGCATATGCCACGGCCGCGAAGCACGGCCTCGCCGGTCGCGACCTGATTGCTGGCCAGGGTGCTGGCCGAGACCACCACCGAATTGAACTCGCCCGGCGCATGCAGCAGCGGGCCCTGGCTGGTGTTGCCATCGATCACGCCACCGTCGATGGCGAACTGCCCGAAATCATGGCTGAAGTAGACCAGCGAGGCGCCGGTGTTGCCCCGCAGCCGCGTGCCGCGCAGGGTGGCGCCGACCCGTGGCCACTGCCATTGCTCGCCGTAGATGCGAATCGCGGCGCCGGGACGGGGCGTGCCGTCGGCGGCCTCCGCCCGGTTGCCGACCAGCAGGTTGCAGGATTCGGCGTTGGCGCAGGTGTTGGCGCCGGCCGGTGCGCCCAGGGTGGTGCCCTGCAGCAGCAGGTGGGTACCGCTGCCGCTGCCGCGGCTGTCGTGGAGGGACACCGCACCGCCGCTGCCCCGGGCGATGTTGTTCTCGATGCGGATGTCGTAGGCCGCGGCCTGGGCGCCGCCGGCCAGCGAAAGCGCGCCGCCGTCGCGGCCGGCGGTGTTGCCGGAAAGCCGGGTCGGCTGCTGCGGATCCACGGTGACGACATCCGCGCGGGCCTGAGGGCCGGACAGGTGCAGGCCGCCGCCGGAACCGGTCGCCGTGTTCACCGCCAGGACGGCGCCGAGCTGGCCGGTGCTGGCCAGGTGCAGGTGGCAATCGACCGCATGCAGGCCGCCGCCATTGCCGCTGCTGGAGTTCAGCCACAGCCGCGACTGCCCGAACAGGCGGATCGTCGATTGCCGGCAGTCGATGCCGCCGCCGTTGCCGGCGGTGGCCGAGTTGCTGGCGACCTGGCTGTCGCCGTGCAGCTCGAGCAGCACGCTGGCCGGCGTCGCCGTCGCGCTGTTGAATACCCGGATACCACCGCCGAAGCCGGCCTGGTTGCCGCGGACCCAGGTGTCGATCAGGAGCACGCCGGCATGCGGGCCGCCGGCGATGTCGATGCCACCGCCGCCGCGGTTGCCGGGCAACTGGGCCTGGCGGATGTCCAACCCGCGCAGCACCACGGCGGCGGTGCTGCTGCCCAGGATCGAGATCACCGGCGCCTGGCCGCCCAGCAGTGCCGTCCGCGCACCGGGTGCCGGGTCGTCGTCGAGGCAGCCCTCGCCGCCGCCGACCAGGATCAGCGGGCCACCCGGGTTGGCGATAACCAGGGCCTGGCCGGTCAGCGACTGCTGGCGGTGTACCAGCACCGTGTCGGTCCCCGGGTTGGCCACGGCGGCATCGATGGCGGCCTGCACGGTCGCATGGCTGCAGCCGGGTCCGGTGCCGACCCGGTAGACGGCGGCACCGGCCGGCCCGGTGCCGGGCAGGGTGGCGACAAGCACCAGGACGAGTGCGGGCAGGAGGTGGCGCATGGTCGGGCTCCGCTGCGGGTTCAGCGGGTCAGACGCCGTCGGTGGCGCCGATGGGACACGGTTAGGGCGTCCTGTCCTCCCGCGGTGCGGTCGCCGCGGGGCAGGGCGGCCAGGGTTGCCCCGCGATCAGTCCAGGGCCGCCAGCAGCCAGGCGCGGGCGAATCGCCAGTCGCGATGGATGGTGCGGCGGTCGCGTGCCAGCAGGCGGGCGATGTCGGCGAACGCCAGGCCGGCGAAGAAGTGCAGTTCGACCACTTCGGCCGCGCGCGGTTGCTGGTCGCGCAGGGTCGCCAGCGCCTGGTCGAGCTCGATCAGCCGGCCGGCCCAGGCATCGCCGGCGGCGTTCGCCTCCAGCCCCGGCCCGAGCTCGACCTGGCGCAGATCGCCCCCATGGCGGGCCCGACCGCGGCGGCGGGCACGATCCAGCAGCAGGTGGCGCATGGCGCGGGCTGCATAGGCGAAAAAATCGCGCGGCTCCAGGGCTTCGGGTCGATCCCGGAACTCCAGGTAGACCTCGTGGACCAGGCCGGTGGTATCCAGCGTCGCGCCGTCGATGCGGCGCCGCTGCTGGTGGGCCAGGGCATGCAGGCGCGCGTACACGGCCTGGAACTGGGCATCGACGTCCTGCGCGCGGCCGGCATCCCCACTCATCCCCGGTACCCCGTCGGGGCCGGCGGTGAACCGGCCCGGTCGCGGCAGTGTAGTCGCGCACGGCCCGGGTTCGCCCGCCGGTGTGCGCTCCGGCTGCTGCTCAGGGTGGGAGCTCGAAGCCGGCAAGCAGCAGGCCGTCCTGGGCGACCGACACCCGGTCGAGGTGGCCGAACACCGGTCCGTCCAGCCCGTCCCGCTCTGCCCGCCCGGTCACTGCCACGGAGGCGCCCGCGGGAAGTTCGCCCGCGAACGCCAGCGTCTGCGACAGCGGAATCCAGGCGCCGCTCAAGGTGGTCGTCAGGGGCACGATCGCCACCGCGCCGCCCGAGCAGTCCGGGCTGTGCCGGTGCACGTTGAGGGTGGCGGTGATCCGGGCGGAGGGCTGGCCGCCAGGAAGCAGACCACGCATCGAGAACACCAGAACGTGGGTGGGCCGCGTCAGGGTCGCGCATTGGTGGATCAGCAGCGGCGGCGGAACGCCCGGTCCGGTGGCGGGGTCGGTGAGGCGCGCCGAGCCCGATGCGGGGTCGTTGTCGGCATCCAGGGGCGACCAGGTCACACCGGGTGCCAGCCAGCCGGAGAGGTCGGTGTCGAAGCCGCCGTTGACGAGCAGTTCTCCGGCGCGCAGCGGAGTGGCTGCGGCCAGACCGGCGGCGAGGGCGAGGCAGAGCAGTGCGGTGTGGGTCCGGTCGATCATGGCTTCGGGCTCGGGGCTGTTGCCGCCACAGACGCCGGCAGCGGGGCGAATGGGACATCGGCCCTGGCCGCCGGTCGGACCAGGGCCCTGTGGGGGCGGCGCCGGCGGGGCGGAAGTCCGGCCCCCGCGCGGCGAAGCGAAGGCGCGCCGCCTCCGCAGCGCCGCGCAGCCTGCAGGGGCGCCACCGACGGGCGATCCCGCATCGCCTGCCGGACCAGGCACGCGCCGCGTGGTCCGCGCCGCAGCGTGACAGCGCCCGCCGCCCCGGGCAGGCTGGCAGGCCCGGTCCCGTGGAGCTGTGCCATGACCCTCGTCCGCCTCCTCGCCCTGATTGCCGGCGTGTTGACCGCCGGCCTCGCCGCCGCCGCCGAGGTCACCGTGTTCCGCGGCGTCGACGTGCTGCCGATGGATCGCGACACCGTGCTGCGCGACCAGACCGTGGTGGTGCGCGGCGAGGTCATCGAGGCGGTCGGTCCGCGCCGGCGGGTCGAGGTGCCCGAAGGCGCCCGCGTGGTGGAGGGCCGCGGTCTGTGGCTGATGCCTGGCCTCGCCGAGGCGCACGGCCACCTGCAGCCGCTCGACCACCCCGACCTGCAGCCCACCCTCGACCTGTTCCTGGCCCATGGCGTGACCACCGTGCGCGGCCTGCTCGGCGAAACCGGGCAACTGGTGCTGCGCCAGCAGTTGCTGGACGGCGAGCGCGACGGCCCGCGCGTCGTGCTGGCCGGGCCTTCGCTCAACGGCAACAGCGTCACCGACTCGGAACAGGCCGCCGCGTTCGTCGAGGAGATCCACCAGGCCGGCTTCGACCTGCTCAAGATCCACCCCGGCCTGGACATCCCGCGCTTCGACGCGGTGATGGCCGCGGCGCGTGCGCACGGCATGCCGGTGGTCGGCCACGTGCCCGAGGCGGTCGGGCTGATGCATGCGCTGGACCGCCGCATGGCCGGCATCGAGCACATGGACGACTACGTACGCGCCCTGGTCCCGGACGACCACCGGGCGCGCACCGCCAGTCCCGGATTCTTTGGACTGCTGGCCGTCGAGGCCGCCGATCCGGACCGGATTCCGGTGCTGGTGGAAGCCACCCGTGCCGCAGGCACCGCGATCTCGCCGACCGAGACCCTGATGCGCTGGATGCTGGGCGACGAGGACGTCGATGGCCTGCTGGCGCGGCCGGAGATGGCCTATGTGCCCGGGGAAGTGCAGGCGCGCTGGCGCACCCAGCGCGGCCAGATCCAGTCCGGTCCGGGCTTCAGCCGGGCGCGCGCCGACCGCTTCCTGGAACTGCGCCGGCAGCTGCTGAAGGCCCTGCACGACGGCGGTGTGCCGATCGTGCTGGGTTCGGACGCGCCGCAGTGGTTCAACGTGCCCGGCGTCTCGGCCCACCGCGAACTGGCGCTGATGGTCGAGGCGGGCCTGACGCCCTGGCAGGCCCTGCGCACCGGCACGGTCGCGGCGGCCGCCCACCTGGGCGCGGCCGGCGAACGCGGCGCAGTGGTCGCCGGGCAGGCCGCCGACCTGGTCCTGCTTGATGCCGACCCGCGCCGGCGGATCGGTCGGGTCGACCACATCCGCGGCGTGATGGTGGCCGGCCGCTGGCACGACCGCGCCGACCTGGACGCCCGTCTGGCGGCGCTGCGCGCGCGGGCCGCGGCGATGCCCTGATGTGCGGGCGCTACAGCCGGGCGGTCGGCTGGGATCAGGTCCGGGCGTTCTCGCAGCCGCTGGCGATCGCCGCGCCCGAGACGGACCCCGAGCCGGCCTGGAACATCGCGCCCACGCAGTCGTCCTGGGTCCTGGTCGCCGGACCGGCCGGCACCGGTGCCGTCGCCAGGCAGATGCGCTGGGGCCTGGTGCCGGCCTGGACGAAGGCGATCGGCACCGGCTACAGCACCATCAATGCGCGCGTCGAGACCGCCGCGGTCAAGCCCGCCTATCGCGGACCGTGGCGTCACCGCCGCTGCCTGGTGCCGGCCTCGGGCTGGTACGAGTGGCCGCGGCCGAAACGGCCGGTGTACATCCGTCCGGACGGGAGCCCTGTGGCGCTGTTCGCGGGCCTGTGGGACCACTGGCCGGGCACCCCGGAGCAGCCCGGTCTGGACAGCTTCAGCATCGTCACCACGGAGGCGCAGGGACCGCTGCGCGCCGTGCACGACCGCATGCCGCTGCTGCTTTCGCCGCCGGTGCTGACTGACTGGCTGCACGCCGACGGCGAGGCGGCGGCCGCCATCGCCGCCGCCGCGCAACCGCCGGTGCTGGCCTGGCATGCGGTGGCGCCTGCGGTCGGCAACGTCCGTGCCCAGGGCGCGGGCCTGATCGCGCCGGTGCCCGACGACCCAGCCGCGCCTTGAATGCCGGCAGCGCGTCGCCAGCGTGGCGGCGAAGGCTGCGGCCGGCGCGACGGCGGACCGCCAGGGGCGGCGCGGTTTATCCGGCGACGCGAGCCGGGCTAGACTGCCGGCGGCCGAAAAGGTGAAAACTGGCGATGGCTGACACAGGCAACCTCACGGTGCTGATGCGGGCCTGGCAGGCTGGCGATGCGCAGGCGCGCGAGCGCCTCAATGCAGCGGTCTACGACGAGCTGCGCCTGATGGCGCGGCGGCGTCTGTCCGGCGAGCGCGGTGGCCATACGCTGCAGCCGACCGCGCTGGTCCACGAGGCCTGGCTGCGCATGGCCGACGGCGACGCCGACTGGCGCGACCGCGCGCATTTCTTCGCCACCGCGGCCCTGCACATGCGTTCGGTGCTGGTCGACCATGCGCGCGCGCGCCTGGCCGACAAACGCGGCGGCGGCGCGCTGCGCGTGACCCTGGACGATGGTCTGGCGAGCAGCGATCCGGACGCCGACTTCCTGGCGCTCGACCAGGCGCTGGCCGAGCTGGAATCGGAGGACGAGCGCACCGCCAAGGTGATCGAGCTGACCTATTTCGCCGGCCTCAAGCGCGACGAGATCGCGCACGTGCTCGAGGTGTCGGTGCCGACCGTGGACCGCGCGCTGCGCTTCGGCCGCGCCTGGCTGCGCCAGGCGCTGGCGGCGTGAGCAGGATCGCGCGCCTGCAGGCGCTGTTCCACCAGGCGGCCGACCTCGATCCGGCAGCGCGTGCCGCCTTCCTGGACCAGGTCGGCGCCGACCAGCCGGAACTGCGTGCCGAACTCGAGGCATTGCTGGCGAGCGACCAGGACGACGACGGCGCCACCCTGGCGGCGCGGGTGGTGCCGGTTGCCGAGGCGCTGGTCGCCGGCGTCGGCCATGGCGCACCCGGCCAGCAGGTCGGCGGCTACCGCCTGCTGCGCGAGATCGGCAGCGGTGGCATGGGCACGGTGTTCCTGGCCGAGCGCGACGACCGGGAGTTCCGCCACCAGGTGGCCATCAAGCTGGTCCGCGGCTTTCCCACCTCCGAGGTGCTGGAGCGCTTCCGGCGCGAGCGCGAGCTGCTGGCGACGCTGCGTCATCCCAACATCGCCCGGCTGTTCGATGGCGGCACCACGACGGCCGGCCAGCCCTGGCTGGCCATGGAGTATGTCGAGGGTGAGCCGCTGGATGCCTGGATCGCGCGTCACCATCCGCCGTTGCGGGAGCGCCTGCGCCTGTTCCAGGCGCTGTGCTCGGCGGTCCAGCATGCCCACCAGCAGCTGATCGTGCATCGCGACCTGAAACCGGCCAACGTGCTGGTGCGTGCCGACGGCTCGCCGGTGCTGCTCGACTTCGGCATCGGCAAGCTGCTCGACGGCGGTGCCGAGGCCGCCGAGCAGACCCGCCTGCAGGCGATGACCCCCGCCTACGCCAGCCCGGAACAGCTGCGCGGCGAGCCGGCCACCACCCTCAGCGATGTGTTCGGCCTGGGCCTGGTGCTGTTCGAACTGCTCGCCGGCGTGCCCCTGCGCAAGCAGCAGGGCGACACCACCCGGCTGGCGCCCAGCCGGGTGGCCGCCACCGGCCAGGACTGGCTGCGCGCCGATGCCCGGCTGCTGCGCGGCGACCTCGACAACATCGTCCGCAAGGCCCTTCGCGAGGAGCCGCAGCGCCGTTACGCCTCGGCAGCGGCGATGGCCGCCGACATCGAGGCCTGGTTCGCCGGGCGGCCGGTCAGCGCGGCGCCGGACGCCTGGCACTACCGCATGCGCAAGTTCGTTGCCCGGCATCCGTTCGCGGTCGGTGCCACCCTCGCCAGCATCGTCCTGCTGGCGGCGTTGTCGGTGCAGCTCGCGCTGCAGCGCGACCGTGCCCTGGCCGCGCAGGCGCAGGCGCGCGCCGAGGCCGAGGGCGCAAACCAGGCGGCCGGGTTCCTGGTCGACCTGTTCAAGCTGGCCGCGCCGGAGACCACGCGTGGCGACGCCCTGACCGTGCGCGACCTGGTCGGCCAGGCACGCGACCAGCTCGAGACCCGCGATTTCCCGCGGCCGGAGGTCAAGGCACGGCTGCAGGTGGCGCTGGGCGACATCAACACCAGCCTGGGCCTGCCCGGGCCCAGCATCGAGCTGCTCGAGGCCGCGGTGGCGAACGCCAGGGCCGCCGATGGCCGGGGCGACCCCCGTGTCCTGGTCGCTGCGCTCCGCCACCTGGCCCGGGCCTACGAGATGGCCGGTCGCGACGGCGAAGCGGTGCCGCTCGCCCAGGAGGCGCTCGATCGTGGGCGCGTCGTGTTCGCCGAGGGCGATCCGGAGCTGGGCCATGTCCTGCAGATCCTGGGCGTCGCGCTGGAAGGCACCGGCGATCCGGCCGCTGCCGCGCTCCGCTTCGAGGAGGCACGCGCGCTGTTCGCCGCGGCAGGGGACAGCCACCGGGCGGAACTGGCCGCGGCGCTGCACAACCTCGGCTGGCTGGAGAGCCGCCATGGCGATCCGGGGCGGGCGACGGAGATCCTGGAGCAGTCGCTGGCGATCAAGCGGGAGGTGAACACCCTGGTGCATCCCTCGACCTTCAACACCCTGCAGGTGCTGGCCTCCAGTGCGGCGCGCGCCGGCGACCACGCGGCCGCCGCGCAGCGCCTGACCGAGCTGCTGGCCGCGCAGCGGCAACTGCTGGGCGAGCCCTCGGTGCGCGTCGCGCAGACCCTCAACGAACTCGCCTCCGCGCATCAGGACGGCGGCGATTTCGCGACCGCCGAAGCGCACTACCGGGAGGCGCTGGCGCAGCGGCAGGCGCTGGCGCCGGACGGCAGCGTCGACGAGGCGGTGGTGCTCAACAACCTGGCCAGCCTGCTCGAGGATGGCGGCCGCCTGCCGGAAGCCGAGCAGATGTCCCGGCGCGCCCTGGCCATGCGCATCGCCCATGGCGCCCAGCCGCTGGCGATCGCCCGCAACCAGCACAACCTGGCGCGCATCCTTTTCGCCAGCGGCCGGCCGGCCGCCGCGCGCCAGTACGCACAGGCCGCGGCACAGGTGCGCGCGACCCTGCCCGACACCCATGGGGAGCGCCTGGACACGGAGGTCCTGCTGGCCCGCCTGGACCTGGCCGGGGGCGCCACGGAGGCGGCGGTCCAGCGCATCGCCGCGTTGTCCGACGTGACACTGCCGGCACTGGGCCGGGTCCGTCTGGACCAGGCGCTCGCGGAGCTCGCCCATGCACGTGGCGACCGCGACGCAGCGCGCAGCTTCTGGGACCGGGCCGAGCACGGCCTTGCCGCCCTGCTGCCGCCCGGCCACCCGCGCCTGGCCAGTCTGGCGCGGGCGCGCACCGCCGCCGGTTACTGACCGGCGCCGTGGCCCGGCGTGGCGCCGGGCCGCTCAGGCCAGCCGGGTCTGGCCGGAACGCCGCAACAGCCGCGGCGTCACCCCGAAACGTTGCCTGAAGCGCGCCGAAAAGCGCGATGCGCAGTGATAGCCGACCTCCGCGGCGATCCGCCCGAACGGCTGGTCGGTACCGGTGACCAGTTCGAGCGCGCGGTTCATGCGGGCATCCTCGAGGATCGACCGAAAGCGCTGCCCCCCCTCGGCCAGTCGGCGACGCAGGGTCTGCGAGGACATCCCGAGCCGGCTGGCGATCTGCTCCGCGGTCTGGAAGCGAAAGGGGTCTGACAGCACCAGGGTCGCCACCTGGTCGCGCAGCGACAGGTCCCGGTCCGGGGGGGAGGGCAGCTCGACGCCGTCGATCGCCAGCTGCAGGAGGACGGCCAGCCCGTATTGTTCGATCAGCCAGGCGTGCAGCCCGGAATGCGCGCCCAGCACCAGGCACCGCCAGGCCGCCCGAAGATGCGGCGACTGCCCGACGATGGTGATCTCGGGCAGCATCCGTCGGGCGACCGGCGAGCTCAGCGCGGAGATCAGTCCCTGCGCCCGCTGGTGCATTCCGTCATCGACCATCAGCTGGTCCAGGCGTACGCCCCGGGCGCCGGGCTGAACGGTGACGTCGAAGACCAGGTCGCCGGGCACCAGGGCGAACTCCCCGGCCTGGGCCTCGACCGTGCCACGGGAGTGGCGAAGCTGCATGCGGCCGGATTCGACGTGGAGCACGGCCAGGCAGGGCAGGGCCAGCCGCTCGCCGCTCAGGCGACGCTCGCTGACGAGTTGCCGGAATCCTGGCGAGGGCGCGGCGAGCATTCTGGCATCCACAGGGGTCAATGCTCCTCGGGCGCGGGACTATCGACGAGGCGGGGATCCTCGGCGCGGTGGCGCCTGATCCAGGACCCGTCGGAGCATCCCTTGCCAAGCGGTGCAGACGACCACGCCCGCGGCCAGGACCCCGGCCCGCGCTGTGATGATGCCCCCGGATGTGGCACAAAAGTTTGCACAGTCTGGGCGATCCTGCTCAATGCGCCACCGTATCCGCACAATTCGCTCACGTACTGCTGCGTAAATTAGCGGCATACGATCCAAACGATGTGAAAAATTTTTGATGCGTGCCGGGACCGCTGCTGGCGGTACAGGCCGCACTTGTCGAAAGGTCCCGCCGATGCCAACCCGATCCACCGCCGACGTCGCCGCAGGGCGACGGCTGCTCGCTGCGCCCGATTTCCGTGGTCGATGCGAGAAGCGGCTAAACCACGCGCTGTCCGGGCAGTCCGATATCGACCTGCTGTGCCTGGCCTCGGTCGACGGCCGGGCCATCGCCTGCGTGCAGCGTACGGGCGCCAATCCGGCCCGTGTCGCGGCGATGACGGCCACCTTGATGAGCGTCAGCGAATCCCTGTCCAGGGAACTCGACGGCAGCGGCGTCGAGCATGCGCTGCTCTCGCTGCGGCACGGCGTGGTGGTCAGCCGCAGGTTGGGCGACCGGACCGGCATCTTCACGCTTTCCGCGCTGGGGCGCGGCACCACCAACCTGGCGCTCGCCCTGCGTTTCACCCTTGATCTGGCCGACAGTCTCGCGGCCGACATCGAGGCACTGATCGCGATGCCCGCCGGCATCCAGGTCAGCCCGGCCTGAGCCGGGGACCCCTACCGAGGCTGCATATCCAATCATTCCACGCTCAAGGAGCACGCAAACATGTCGTCCAAAGTGAGTCTCGAATCGCTGCGCAGCATCGATGGTTATGTCGCCTCGGCCCTGGTCGATTGCGAGAGCGGCATGCTGATGGCCGGCGACGGCAGCGGCGTCAATCTGGAAGTCGCGGCCGCCGGCAACACCGAGGTGGTCAAGGCCAAGCGCAAGGTCGCCAACGCCCTGAAGCTCAACGACACCATCGAGGACATCCTGATCACGCTGACCAAGCAGTACCACCTGATCCGGCCACTGGAATCCAACCAGAAGCTGATGCTGTATCTCGTGATCGATCGCGCGCGCGCCAACCTGGCGATGGCCCGGCACGAGCTGAAGACGTTCGAGAAGGACCTCAATTTCGCCTGATCCCCGGGAGATCGCCGGCATGGAAATCAAGGTGGCGCTCCCGGAGCTCCGGGAAGATTTGGCCCGCCGGGTGCGTATCGCCTGCAATCTCCAGGCCGGTTTCGGTCACCGGGTGAAGTACGTGCCCGTGGCCGACCGGGATTGCCAGATCCTGTTCGTCGAGTCGGCCGCGGCCGGCGCGGCCGACAGGATCCGGCAGGCCGTGTCGAGCGGCGTCACGGTGGTCGTTTTCGGGGTCGTCGACCTTCCCGGCCAGGCCGGGATCGTCGTTGCGGATGACCGCTCGATCGCCGAACTGGCGTCCGACATCCAGGCGGCGATCGCGCTTCGACGCGAGCGCCCCGTGGCCGCCGCCAACGGCCACGCCGGTGGCGATGCAGTCGGCAACCGCGGGCGGCTGGGGCCAGGGCAACTGCTGGAACGGCTGGCCGGACCGGACCTGGCGGGATCGGGCAATCTCAAGGTGACGGCCGGGTCTGTGGTACTGCTGATCCGTCGCGGCACCTCGCGCGTGCTCGGCCGTTCCCACAGCGACATCATGGCCGGCGCCGAACGTCTGGCCCAGGAAGGCGGGCAGATTGAGGCGATCGTCGATTTCGACCCGAAGCACTACGCAAGCTGGGCAGCGCGCAGCCTCGACAGTTTCCTGGTCCGCCTGGCCAAGGCCGCGCCCGGATTGCCGCCGGCGCGCGAGGACCTCAGCTTCCGGCTCGACGACTGGCCGGACCTCGCCGAATCCGGCGACCAGGTGGCGATCCACGTCGCGGCCCGCCTGGTTGCCGGCCCGGCGAACATCGCGCAACTGGCCCGCGAGACGGGTGCGGAGCCGGATGCCCTGTCCCGCCTGCTCTGGGCATTCCGGGCCGCCGGCCTGCTGGCCGATGGCGCTGGCACCCGCCCCGGGGCGGGCGCCAGCGTCCAACAACCCATTGTGCGACCGGCCGCCTCCCGGCCCGGTCTGCTGACCCGGATCGCGAGGCGCTTCGGACTGGAGATGGCGCGATGATCCACGATCACGATGTGCCCAAGATCGTCTTCGCCGGTCCGGTCGGAGCCGGCAAGACCACGGCGATCCGCTCGGTGTCGGACATCGCGCCAGTGTCGACCGACGTGCCGATGCTGGAAGAGCCGACCGGGGACAAGACCACCACGACGGTGGCGCTGGACTTCAGCACCGTCGAGCTGGATGACGGAACCCTGCTGCACCTGTTCGGCATGCCGGGACAGGACCATTTCGAGTTCATGCGCGCGATCGTGCTCGAGGGGGCGCTGGGTGTCGTTCTGGTGCTGGACGGCTCAGGAGCCGGCGTGGCCGAGGACTGCCGGCGCTGGGTGGCGTCGTTGCGGGACCATGCGCCGGACGTGCCGGGCGTGGTCGGCATCACCCATACCGACCAGGCGCCGGACTTCGACCTGTCGCGGATCCGGGCCGTGCTGCGCGAACTCGGCGCGACGCTGCCGGTACAGACTTTCGACGCGCGCGAGTCTGGGGAGACCACCCAGGTGTTGCGTGCCCTGGTGGCGATGGCCCTGGTCGATGTCGGCAGCTGAATCGGCGGCCCTGCGGCTGGACGCCTTCGCGACGTCCGGCCTGCGGCTGGACCGCCGACTGGAGGAGATGCTCGCCGACCATCCCTCGCACTGCACGGAGCGGCGCGGTTGCGGGTTCACCCAGGCGACCCGCCACCTGGCCGAGGCGATCAACCGGCCGCGGGACCCCCTGGATCCCGCCGACCTGCTGCTGATCGCCCGGCTGCCGGCCGAACGGCTCAGACAGCTGGCGCACCAGGCCCAGGCGCGCGGCTGGCCGGCCGGCTGGCGTGACCTCGAAAAGGCGCCGGGACACCTCCTGGCCGAGCTGTCCGAACCGCTGCTGGTGGACGCGCTGGCTCGGCTCGGCGGCCATCTCGCGTCGCTGTCGGGCGGAGCGGACCTGCCGGAGATCCGGCTGCTGGCGGCCCTGATGCGGGCCGTGCTCGCAGGGCCGGATGGCTGCCCCGACGACCTCCCGCCGATGCCCGAGAAGCCGGCCATCGGCAGCTGTTCGCAGGCCGAGGAGTTCTTCCTGGAGATCGCCCACGGCAAGATCCGACGCGGCGGCAGCGTCCGTGTCCATGTCGGCCGCGAGGGCGCCCCGGTCCTGCTGGAAAAGATGGGACTGGGCGAATCGCACTCGGCGATCTCGATGGTGCCCCTGCGATTGAACGGGGTGTCGCTGCCGGCGGGCAGCCTGTTCGCGCTGGCGCCGACCGGCGACCCGGCGGTAGCGGCAGCCGGCCAGACGGTGTGCCTGGTGCCGCCCGGGGGAATCGCCGCGGCCCGCTTCCTGCGCCTGTCGACCCTGGTGGTCGCACCCCGGGACCGGTCCCGGGTGTTCACCCGCCAGTTCCAGCACCAGTTGCACAGCCGCTTCCTGTCGCCGGCCTCGACCACGCTCGCGGACCTCGAGGCATTCTGCAGCCGGGCACTCCGGCCACCGCCATGACGCATGCCATCCCGGGTTTCTTCGCCCAGGCCTATGCGCCGGCCACCGTGCCCAGCCTGGCGCGCCTGGCGGTTGCCGCGGCGCGCATGCGGCGGCTCGGCCTGGTGGCGTTCCAGGAACCTGCGCCGCTGCCGCCGGAACTGCTCCGCGGCCTGCATGCCGATCACTACATCGACGCCTTCCTGACCGGCAGCGAGCCGCTGGCCTCGAGTCAGGGCCTGCCCTGGAGTCCGGCGATGCGCGACGCGACGCTGGCGATGCTGGGCGGCCAGCTGGCGGCTGCGCAGCATGCCCTGCGCCACGGCATCGCCCTGAACCTTGCCAGGGGTTTCCACCATGCGGTTCCCGAACGCGGCTCCGGCTACTGTCCGGTCAACGGCCTGGCGCTGGTCGCCCACGCCATGCCCGAGCGGCGAATCTTCGTGATCGACTGCGACGAGCATGGCGGCGACGGCACCGAGGAGTTCGCGGCGCTGCTGCCCAACCTGTACGCGGCGACCGTGTTCGGAACCCGGTTCGGCTGCCGGGGCGGCGAGCGCGCCTGGGCCTGGGAGGCCAAGGTCTGGCGCGACGGCTTCCAGACCTACGAGCGGGCACTGGCCGGTGTCTTCGAATGCATCGACCAGGTCCGGCCCGACCTGGTGCTCTACCAGGCCGGCGTTGACTGCCATGCCAACGATCCCAAGGGGCGGTCCGGCCTGAGCACCGCCCAGTTGTTCCGGCGGGACCTGTTCGTGTTCAGTGCCCTGGCGGAACGCGCGCTGCCGGTGGTGTTCGTGGTGGCGGGGGGCTACCAGGACCCGGTACGGGTCGCCCGGCTCAACTGCAATACCGTGCGCGCTGCGAGAAGGGCGCGACAGATCGCCCGCGCCGGCGTCGACTGAGCGGATGCGGCGGGCCGGCACGGCCGGTCCGCGCGGGCGGACCGTCCAGATCCGGACACCGACGTCCGCCGACAGCGCGCGCACGGCCCGGGGCGCCCCGGGGCAACCAGGCAAGTGACTGATCCGGAAAGGTGCAGGGGCGTTGGCACGGGGCCTGCTTCAAGTCCGCCATGGACATCCAGCGAAACGACCTCAAGCTGCGCAAGCGCCGACGCCAGATCGCCGCGACCGTCGGTGCCGTGCTGGCTGTGGCCGGACTGGCGCTGGTGGTAGCGCGCCTGGAGCCGGCCGCACCCCGTGTCGACCGCGGCACGGTGTGGACCGACATCGTCAAGCGCGGCGAGATGCTGCGCGAAGTGCGCGGCCCCGGCACCCTGGTGCCGAAGGCGATCCGCTGGATCGCCGCCGAGACCGATGGCCGGGTCGAGCGCATCGTGGTGAAGCCGGGCGCCGTGGTCGAGCCGGACACGGTGATCCTGGAACTCTCCAACCCGGTGCTCGACGACCAGCTCGCCGCCGCGCAGTCGGAGCTGGTTTCCGCGCAGGCCAGCTACGTCGCCCGCGAGACCGAGCTGGAAAGCCAGGTGCTGGACCAGCGTGCGCGTCTGGCCGGCTTCGAGGCCGAGCACGAGGGCGCCCGTCTGCAGGCCGAGGCCGAGCAGGAATTGTCCGAGCGCGGCATCATCTCGACCATCCAGTACCGGCGCAGCCGGCTCAGCGCCGACAGCCTGAAGGTGCGCGTCGACATGGAGCGCGAGCGCCTGGACAACAGCCGACGCAACATCGCCAAGCAGCTCGAGGCCGAGCGCGCCCGCATCGACCAGCTGGCCCGCACCCGCGACCTGCGCCAACGCCAGGCCGACGCCCTGCAGGTGCGCGCCGGCATCGCCGGCGTGCTGCAGCAGGTGCCGGTGCAGGAGGGCCAGCAGGTGATCGCCGGCGGCAACCTGGCGCGGGTTGCGCGCCCCGACGAGCTGATGGCCGAACTGCGCATCGCCGAGACCCAGGCCAAGGACATCGTGCTTGGCCAGCCGGTGCGGGTCGACACCCGCAACGGCATCGTCGCCGGCCAGGTGCTGCGCATCGATCCGGCGGTGCAGAACGGCACCGTGCAGGTCGACGTCGAGCTGACCGGGGCCTTGCCGGCCGGTGCCCGCCCCGACCTGTCGGTGGACGGCACCATCGAGATCGAACGCCTTCCCGACGTCCTGCACGTCGGCCGTCCCGCCTTCGGCCAGCCGGGTGGCCAGACCACCCTGTTCCGCCTCAACGGCGACGGCAGCGCACTGCGCGTCCCGGTGCGCCTGGGCCGCGCCTCGGTGAACCTGGTCGAGGTGGAACAGGGCCTGGCAGAGGGCGATGTCGTGATTCTTTCCGACACCTCGGCGTGGGACCAGCATGATCGGATACGGGTGGATTGAGGACCGGGGACCGGGGACCGGGGCAAGAGCAGGAGCAGGAGCAGTACCGAGCGACCGGGGTTCGTCCGGACAGTCAGGAACGTTGTGATGACCAACCAGAACCCGAACACGGACCAGGGCACGGCGAGCCGCGCGGTGTACCGGTCCCCGGTCCCCGATGCCATTGGGATGCGGAATCGACCAGACAGCAGGAGTGATGCGATGAACAATCAGAATTCGAGCGCGGGCCGAGGCGTGCCGGACCTCGCGGGCTTGCAGGCCCCGGTCCCCGGTCCCCGGTCCCCGGTCCCCGCTGCCGCCAACCAGCCCCTGATCAAGCTCGAAGGCATCACCAAGGTGTTCCTGACCGACGAGGTCGAGACCCATGCTTTGTCGGGGGTGCACTTCGACATCCGCCGCGGCGAATACGTGTCGATCTCCGGACCGTCCGGCTGCGGCAAGTCGACCCTGCTGTCGATCCTGGGCCTGCTCGACACGCCCAGCGAGGGCAGCTACCTGCTCAACGGCCGGCAGGTCGAGGACATCGGCGCCGGCGAGCGCGCCCGCATCCGCAACAAGGAGATCGGCTTCATCTTCCAGGCCTTCAACCTGATCGGCGACCTCACCGTGTTCGAGAACGTCGAGCTGCCGCTGACCTACCGGGACGGCATGGCCAAGGCCGAACGCCGCACCCGCGTGCAGGAGGCGCTGGAACGCGTCGGCATGGCGCACCGGCTGCGCCACTATCCGGCCCAGCTCTCCGGCGGCCAGCAGCAGCGCGTCGCGGTCGCCCGCGCCCTGGTCGGCCAACCATCGATCCTGCTCGCCGACGAGCCGACCGGCAACCTCGATTCCAAGAACGGCGAGGCGGTGATGACCCTGCTCGACGAGCTGCATCGCGCCGGCGCCACCATCTGCATGGTCACCCACGATCCCCGTTACGCCGAGTTCGCGCAGCGCAAGATCTTCATGTTCGACGGCCGCGTGGTCGACGAGGAGACCATGCACCGGCTGCGCACCGAGGAGGATGCCCGGCTGTTCCGGCGCAACGAGCCGGAACCGGTCGCCTGAGACCGCGCGGCGATCCCGACCCCCACAAGACCGACCGGTACCTGGCCATGCCCGAAGCCCTGATCCGAGACCTGCGGCTGGCCGCTCGCGCCCTGCTCGCCGCTCCCGCCTTCCTGGCCATCGCGGTGCTCACCCTGGCCCTGGGCATCGGCAGCGTCGCCGCGGTGTACAGCGTCGTGCACGGCACCCTCATGCACCCGCTGCCCTATCCCGACGCCGGCCAGATCGTGCGCATGCCGCGCGTGCAGGGCGCCTATGGTGGCCCGGTTTCCCAGCCGGCCTTCGAGGACTGGCGTGCAGGCACCGGCGAGGCCTTCGCCGAACTCGCGGCCTTCGCCGAATCGCCGGTCAACCTGGCCGGCGCGGGCGAGGTCGAGAGGGTCAGCGCCTATCGGGTGACGCCCGGCTTCTGGGCGGTCATGGCCCTCCCGCCGGCCGCGGGCCGCTACTTCGACGAGGCGGACGAGAACGCCGGCGAGCGGGTGGCGGTGCTCAGCCACGCGCTCTGGCAACGCCGTTACGGGAGCGATCCGCAGCTCATCGGCCGCGACATCCAGGTCAACGGCCAGGCGCACCGCGTGGTCGGTATCGCCCCCCCGGCATTCCGGTATCCGGCCGCCGGTACGCTCTACCTGCCCACCCATCTTCCGGCGGCGACGCCGGACCGCGGCACCAACTACCTGTCGGTGCTCGGGCGGCTGCGCCCGGGGGTGACGCTCGAGCAGGCGGCCGCTGCCCTGGCCACCGTCAATGCCGGGCTCGCGCAGGCGCATCCGGACGAGCACCGCGACCTGTCGGCGCGGCTGGTGCCGCTGCCGGAACTGCTGGTCAGCCAGGTCCGGCAGCCGTTGCTGGTCCTGCTCGGCGCGTCCGCCCTGGTCCTGCTGATCGCCTGCGCCAACCTGGCCAACCTGATGCTGGCGCGCGGCAACAGGCGGCGCCGCGAACTGGCGGTGCGTGCCGCGCTCGGCGCCGACCGGCGGCACCTGCTGCGCGCGGTGCTGGCCGAGGCCGGGTTGATTGCGCTGGGCGGGGTCGGCGCCGGCATGGTGCTGGCCTGGCTGGCGGTGCCCGCGCTGCTCGCCGCTGCCCCCGACCTGTTGCCGCTGCACAGCCGCCCGGGGCTCTCGGGCGGCGCCCTGGCGATCACCGTGGCGGCCGGCGTCGCCACGGTGCTGCTCACCGCGCTCTGGCCGGCCTGGCGCACCGCCTCGCCGGCGCCGGTCGCCGGTCTCGGCGATGAGGGTCGCACCAGCAGCGCCGGGCGCAGTCGGCGCAAGGCCCGGGCCGTGCTGGTCGTCATCGAGGTGGCGTTGTCGCTGGCCCTGCTGGTGGGTGCCGGCCTGCTGATCGAAAGCCTGCGCCAGCTTGCCCGCGTCGACACCGGCATCGACGCCGACGGCGTGCTCACCGCGGCCGTGGTGGTGCCCGGCCGCAGCGACCTGGAATCCGACTTCGTGGGCGCCTATCCCGAGCACACGCGGATGATCGCGCCGCGCCTGGACGCCCTGCGCGAGCGGGTGGCGGCGATTCCCGGCGTGCTCGCCGTGGGCGTCACCGACGCGCTGCCGCTGGCGGGGCGCGACAACGTCAGCTCCAACATCGAGGTGGTCGGCCGGGCCGGCGCCGACGGCGGCGTGGCTGCGGGGGGCGCAAACTGGCGGTTCGTCAGCCCGGGCTACTTCGCGGCGATCGGCCAGCGCGTCGTCGACGGGCGCGACCTGGGTGTTGCCGACCAGCGTCCCGGAGAGTTCCCGACCCATGTCCTGGTCAACCAGGCGTTCGCCCGTCGCTACCTCGATGGCGAGGATGCGGTCGGCCGCGAGATCCGTTTCCTGGGTGGCGCCAAGACCATCGCCGGCGTGGTCTCCGACGTGCGCCAGGCGGGTGCCGCCTACGAGCCGGTGCCCGAGGTCTACATGACGCACGCCAATGCCGTGCAGACCCAGTTCCATCTCGCCCTGAAGGTGGCGGGCGACCCGTCCGCGTTTGCGGAGACGCTGCGCCGCGCCCTGCAGGAGTTCGATCCGGCGATGCCGGTGTTCGAGGTCCGCGCCCTGGCGGAGCTGGGTGGCGACGGCGAGCTCATGCGCCGGTTCAACCTGTACCTGCTCGGCCTGTTCAGCCTGGTCGCCCTGGTGCTCGCGGCCGTCGGCCTGTACGGGGTGGTCAGCCAGATGGTCGCCGAGCGCCGCCACGAGTTCGGCATCCGGCGTTCGCTGGGCGCGGGCGCCACGCGCCTGTTGACCATGGTGCTCGGCCAGGGCCTGGCCCTGGTGGCCGCCGGCCTGGTGTTCGGCAGCCTGGCGGCCCTGGCGCTGGGCCGTCTGCTGGCTTCGCAGTTGTATGGCGTGGCTGCGGCCGAGCCGTTGATGATGCTGTCGGTCGCCGCCCTGCTGACGATGGTGGCGGCGCTGGCCTGCCTGGCGCCCGCCCTGCGCGCCGCACGCGCCGACCCGATGCTCGCCCTGCGCAACAGCTGATCCCACGCGCGAACGTGCAAACGCAACAGGAGCCGATGCCATGACCGATACCTTCCGCCAGGACCTGCGCTACAGCCTGCGCAGCCTGTTCGCGCGGCCGGGCTTCCTCATCGCCGCGGTGCTGACGCTGGCGCTGGGCATCGGCGCCAATACGGCGATCTTCAGCGTCGTCAACGGCCTGCTGCTGCAGCCGCTGCCCTATGCGGACGGCGAGCGGCTGGTGCTGGTGCACAATGCGTATCCGCGCATGGGCCTGGACTACGCGGGCACCTCCATCCCGGACTACTTCGACCGCCGCGAGCAGGCGCAGGCACTGGAAGATCTCGCTCTGTACACCGGCGAAAGCCTGAACCTGGCCGCCGAGGGCACGCCGCAGCGCCTGGTCGGCCTGCGCGCCACCGCCTCGCTGTTCAGCACGCTGCAGGCCAGTCCCCAGCTCGGCCGGGTGTTCGACGCCGAGGCCGAGACGCCCGGGCAGGATCGCGTCGTGGTGCTCAGCCACGACCTGTGGCGCAGCCAGTTCGCTGGCGATCCGGGCGTGCTGGGTCGCGATATCCGCCTCAACGGCGAGGCCTACCGGGTGATCGGGGTGATGCCGGCCGACTTCGTGTTCCCCAACCGCAACACCCAGTTGTGGCTGCCGTTCGCGACCACGCCGCAGCAGCGCAGCGACGACGAGCGCGGCAACGAGTACTCCGAGTCGATCGGCCGCCTGGCGCCCGGCGCCAGCATCGCCCAGCTGGAGTCGCAGCTGCAGGCGATCGTCTCGCGCACCGCCGACCGCGTGGCTGGCTCCGGCGACCCGCGCGGGCCCGGCTTCGCGCAGTTCCTGCGCGACGGCGGCTTCATGGGTCGCGCCGTGCCGTTGCGCGAGCAGTGGGTTGGCGATGTCCGGCCGGTGCTGTGGCTGCTGCAGGCGGTGGTCGGCTTCGTGCTGCTGATCGCCTGCGCGAACGTCGCCAACCTGATGCTGACGCGGGTCAGCGGCCGCCAGAAGGAGCTGTCGGTGCGCAGCGCCCTGGGCGCCAGCCGCGCGCGCATCGTCCGGCAACTGCTCATCGAGGCGGTGTTGCTGGCCCTGGCCGGCGCCGTCGCCGGGGTCGCCGTGGCGATGGCCTGCCTGCAGCTGCTCGACTCGATCAACCTGGCCCAGAGCCCGCTGCGTGCGGCGATCGGCATCGACACCCCGGTGCTGGTCTTCACCCTGCTGCTGTCGGTGGCCACCGGGCTGGTGTTCGGCCTGGTGCCGGCATTCGCCCAGCGATCGGGGCGGGCCTTCGAGGCGCTCAAGGAAGGCGGCCGCGGCAACACCGGCGGCCGCGGCGCGCGCGCCACCCGCGACGTGCTGGTGGTGGTGCAGATCGCTCTGTGCGTGACCCTGCTGGTCGGTGCCGGCTTGCTGGTCAAGAGCTTCCAGCGCCTGCAGGACGAAAGTCCCGGCTTCCAGCGCGACGGTCTGATCACGGTGCGCCTGGATCTGCCGGCCGGCAAGTACCCGGACGACGCCGCCATCGTGCGCTTCCACGAACGGGCGCTGGCCGAGCTGCGCGCCATCCCCGGCGTCACCCTGGCCGGCTACACCAGCAACCTGCCGTTCGGGCAGAGCACCTGGCAGAGCTCCTACGTGGTCGAAGGCCGCGACCAGGCCGCCGGCGAGGCGAATCCGCACGGTTTCGCGCGGATCGCCGATCAGGCCTTCTTCCGTGCCTTGGAGATCCCCCTGCTGGCCGGGCGTTACTTCACCGACGCCGACGTCGAGGGCGCACCGCGCGCGGTCATCGTCGACGAGCTGCTGGCCCGCAAGTACTTCCCGGACGGCGCGATCGGCCGGCGCATCCGCAGCACGGGCAGCGAGGAGGAGAGTCCGTGGTGGACCATCGTCGGCGTGGTCGGCACGGTCAAGCACGGCAACCTGGCCGCGGAGATGACCAAGGAGGCCTACTACTTCCCGTTCGGGCAGTTCCCGTTCAACCGCTTCGGCAACCGGGGCGGCTTTTACGTGGTCAAGACCGGCCTGGCTACCGGCGGCCTGGTCGAGCCGATCCGCCAGGCGGTGCTGCGCGTCGATCCGGAACAACCGGTCTACGACATCCGCACGCTGGACGAGCGCATTGCGCTGTCGCTGCAGGGACGGCGGGCGCCGATGCTGCTCCTGCTGCTGTTCGCCGGGGTCGCGCTGGCGCTGTCGGCGATCGGCATCTACGGCGTGCTCGCCTATTCGGTGGCGCAGCGTACTGGCGAACTCGGCGTGCGCCTGGCGATCGGCGCGCAGCGCGGCGACGTGGTGCGCATGGTGCTGGGGCAGGGCGGGCGCATCGCGGCGGTGGGCCTGGCCGTCGGCCTCGCCGGCGCGCTGGCCCTGGGCGGCTTCCTCAACGCGCAGCTGTTCGGCGTCTCTCGCTTCGACCCCGCCACCTTCGTGGCGGTGGTCCTGGTCCTGGCGGCGGTCGCGCTGCTCGCCTGCTGGTTGCCGGCACGCCGCGCCGCCCGCGTCGACCCGATGGTGGCGTTGCGGCACGAGTAGGGGCGGGACTGGGGACCGGGGACCGGGGACCAGGGACCAGGGACCGGAGCCGGAACTGGGACACGGACGCGGGACGCGGGACGTGGACACGACTCCCGAAACCCGATCGCCATGCGCTATACCCCACGCCCCAAGCGTACCGTCCCTGGTCCCCGGTCCCCGGTCCCCGGTCCCCGGTCCCGAATCGATGGCGTGTTTTTCGTGGATTCCGCGCTGGGAGGATCGGAGCCCGACATGGGCGATCCGATCCCCTCCCAGGAGTTCCCGAGATGTCCCAGCAAGTCCTCCTCGCCCGCCGTGGGTCGTGTTTTCGCCGACCAGGCCTGGCCGCCCTCGCGCTGTCCGCCCTGCTGCCCGCCTTGCCGGCCCTGGCCACGACCTACTCAGTGGGCTCCGGTCCCGCCTGCACCCACCTCACCCTGCTTTCCGCGATCAATGCCGCGGTCGCCGATGCCTCGCCCGGCCCGCATCTGATCAAGATCGACGCCGGCAACCGCCTGATCAGCAACTACGAGATCGTCAATCCCGCCCAGGACATCACCCTGGAGGGCGGCTACGCGGTCTGCACCGATCCGGCACCGGCGACCGGGCAGCGCAGCACCCTGGACGCCGGGGGCGCGTCCGGCACGCGGGTGTTCCGGATCGCCAACGACAACGGCAACCCGCGGCGCACCATCCGCCTGCGCAACCTGACCATCACCGGCGGCCTCAATCCGTCCACCCAGCTCGGCTGGGGCGGCGGCATCCATGCGCAGGGACGCCTGAGCCTGATCCTGGACGCCGAGACCCGTGTCGATGAGAACAGCGCCAGCAACGGCGGCGGCATCGCCCTGTTCAACATCACCGCCAACCCGGACCAGTTCACCCGGCTTCGGGTGGCCGGCGGCTCGCGGATCTGCCTGAACTCGGCCACGGGACCGGGAAGCAACGGCAATGGCGGCGGCATCCACGCTCTCGGCGGAACCGAGGTGACGATGTGGCGGGGACGCGTCTGTAGCAACCAGGCACGCCGCCACGGTGGCGGCCTGTTCATGGGTTCGCAGAACGACCGGCTGGTGTTCGACCCGCTCGGCAGCGAGGTGGCCGAATTCTCCGGCAACAGCGCTGGCGGTGCCGCATTCTCGGCCAGCGAGGGCTTCGGTGGCGCCATCTACGGCTTCCGCGCGGACATCGCGTACGGATCCGGGTCCACCCAGGCGACCCTGCGTTCGGTGGAGCTGCTCGGCAACAGCGCGAACTTCGGCGGCGCCCTGTACCTGGAGGGCAGCGCGAACGCCGCCGATCCGTTCACCGCCGCCGAGCTGCGCAACGCGGCGATCAGCGGCAACGATGCGCGTGCGCGCGGCGGCGCGGTCTATCTGCGCAACGCCGTCGATCTGCGCCTCGTCAAGTTCGGTGCCGGCAGCTGCACCTTGTTCGGCCAGCCCTGGCCCTGCGTCGACCTGTTCAACAACACGGCCTTCAACGAGTCTTTCAGCAACACCTTCGGCGCCGGCGGTTTCGCCTTCCTGGAGCAGGCGACCGGCGCGCCCCGGCCGGCCCTGCGCGTGGCCGGCGCGATGTTCGACAACAACGCCGATCCGAACGGCACCGCGGCCGTGGTCGATGCCCGCGGCGAATCCTCGGTGCGCATCCTGCGCAGCGTGTTCCGCGGCAACTCCGCCGGCGGTTCGGCCAGCTTCCGGACCCTGGTCGAGGCGCGCACCAGTTTCCTGTTCGCCTACAACACCGTACTCAACAACCCGGTCACGCACCTGCTGATCGTCAACGGCGCGGCGAACTCGGTGCGCACGACCGGCAGCATCCTGCACTCGCCAGGTGCCAGCCTGATCAGCGGCGGCGGCACCATGGTGCACGACGAGTGCCTGCTGGCGCACACCGACGTCGGCGTGCCGCCCGGCGTCAAGGTGGTCGCCTCGCCACGACTGGCCCCGGGCTTCGCGCCGCGGCCGCAGTCCGCGGCCATCGACACCTGCGACTTCGGCATCGCGGACAACTTCTGGCCCGCGGACCTGGACGGCTACGGCCAGCCGGCCCCGGTCGACATCGCCAGCATCGCCAACCAGCCCTGGGGGGGTTGGGATCTCGGCGCCATCGAGCAGCGCGACGTGCTGTTCTACGGCGGCTTCGGCACCCGCCCGAACCATTGATCGGGGTAGGGCACGCACCTGCCGGTGCGACCTGATTGGCGTCGTGTCTCAGCCCAGGATCGGGGACCGAGGACCAGGACTCGGTGTTCGGTGAGCGGAGTGTGCTGTGCTCCCCTCTCCGACCGGGGGAGAGGGCCGGCACTTGCCATGATCTGCATCGTTGCCGGCCCGGCGGCGCGCGCTGGGCCGGGCAGCCCTCTCCCCCGCCCCTCCCCCGCAGGCGGGGGAGGGGAGAAGTGCGGTGCCGCGGCCGGTCCGGGACCTGGGACCCGGGAATCGGGAATCGGGAATCGGGAATCGGGAATCGGGAATCGGGAATCGGGAATCGGGAATCGGGAATCGGGAATCGGGATCTGGGGTGCCCGATTTGAAGCGTGCTCTGCTCCCCTCTCCCTCTGGGAGAGGGGCCGGGGGAGAGGGTCGGGGCTGGCCATGATCTGCATCGTTGCCGGCCCGGCGGCGCGCGCTGGGCCGGGCAGCCCTCTCCCCCGCCCCTGCCCCGCAGGCGGGGGAGGGGAGAAGTGCGGTGCCGTCGCACCGGCGACACGTGGCCTGGCATTGGGCTGAGACACGACGCTGATCAGGTCGGCGCGACGGGTGCGTGCCCACTTCACTTGACTGAATCCGGCGCGATCCGGGTATTGGCCACCTCGCCGCAGGGGCCGATCGCGACATCGACCGCCGAGGCGCCCACCAATCGACTGGCAGGGGAGTTGCCCTGTGCTGCCGCATGCGCGCAGCACAGGGCAGCCAGCAGGGCTGTGCTCGACAGGGAAGGCATGCGAACCGGTTTCACGGTCATCCTCCTAGGGCGGGCGGGCCAGGGACAATGCCGCCGGCATTTCTTGGGCTCGGGGATTCGGACAGGTCATAGCCGAGCCTTCCGGGGCGGATCAGGCCGGGATCGGCGGTGATCGCTTCCGGTCGGGGCGTCCGGGAGCGGACGCCGGCTGCGCCGCGTGCGTTCGCGGGCGATGGCCGGGACGCGCCACTTTCCAGACCTGGCATCCTGCTTGCAGCGGGGCACCTGGTATCAGACCCGCCCGCCGACAGGAGCAGTCCATGGCAATCGATGCGTTCAGGCAGGCCGGACGGCGACTGCGAGCCCGGCCGGCGCACGCGATCCTGGCCCTGCTGACGCTCTCCCTTGGTCTGGCTGCGACGCTGTTCCTGTTCGGCGGGCTGAACAGCATGGTGCTGCGTCCCCTGCCATTTCCCGATGCAGGGCGCCTGGTGCAGGTGGGCTGGCAGTCGCCCGGCAGCGACGAGCTGGACAGCCTTTCGGCGGCCGACTACGCCCGGATCGACGGCATGCTGGCGGGGCTCGAGGCGGCCGGCGTCGATGCCGGCGCGGCCACGGTCACCCTCGGGCAAGGTGACGACTTCCGCCGCTACCACGGCACTCTGGTCGATCACGGACTGTTGTCCCTGCTGGCGGTTCGCCCCTTGCTCGGACGTGTCTTCACGTCCGCGGACGACGCGCCGGGGGCAGCCCTGACGGTCCTGGTTTCCGAGCGGGTCTGGCGGAACGACTTCCAGGGCCGGGCCGACCTGCCGGGCGCGGTGGTCAGGGCCAACGGCGAGACCGCCACCGTGATCGGCGTACTGCCGGACAGCTTCGGCTTTCCGGGCGGCCAGGACGTATGGTTGCCGCGCCGCCTTGCGCCCGAGGACCCCCTGGCGGTGTTCGTGACCGGACGCATCGCGCCGGATGCCTCACTCGAGATCGTCAACCTGGGTCTGGCGGCGTTGCAGCAGCGGCTGGAACCGGAGTTCCAGCGCAGCGAGCCCGGGCGCAGGCTGGCCGCCGTGCCGCTTGCCCACCGGTTCGTCGATCGCACCACGCGCAGCCTGCTGTGGGCCATGTTCGTGGCCGGCCTGCTGGTGCTGCTGCTGACCTGCGCCAACGTGGCCAACCTGCAAGTCGGTCAGGTGATCGGACGGCAGCACGAACTGGCGATCTGCGGGGCACTGGGCGCGCAGCGCAACCGCCTGCTGGCCGAGCTGATGGCCGAGGCCCTGTTGCTGACCATTGCAGCCACGGTGCTGGGCGGCCTGCTCGCCCACCTCGGCGGCATCTGGGTGATGGCGGACATGCTGGCCAACGACAGCCTGCCGGCCTGGTACGTGGACCTGAGCTATGACTGGCGGGACGTGGCCTTCATGGCCGCCGTCGCGCTCGCCACCACAATCCTGGCTGGCTTGGTGCCGGCCCGACGCGCGGCCGGCACCCCTGCCGCACAAGCCCTGCGTGCCGGCGACCGTGGCAGCCGCGGTGGACTGTTCTCGGGACTGACGCGCGGCCTGGTCGTTTTCGAGATCGCGCTGACCGTGGTCCTGCTGGTCGGCGCGGCGCTGTTCCTGCGCACCTTGATGATTCTGGGCACGTTCTCCCAGGGCGGCCTGACCGACCCGGCACAGGTGCTCACCGCGCGCATTGGCCTGTTTCCGGACCGCTACCCGGACGCCACCGACCGCCTCGCCGTATTCGAGCGGCTGCAAGGACGCCTGGCGGGTGAACCGGGCGTGCTGGCGGCAAGCGTCGCCACCGGCATCCCGGGGTCCTCCGGCCAGGGCGGGGAGTGGCTGGCGGTGCCTGGCCGGCCGCGGCCCGCCGAGGGGCACCTGCGCGTCGAGCAGGCGCGCATCGATCCGACTTTCGCGGACGTCTACGGTCTGCGACTGCGCGAGGGGCGCTTCGTGGATGCCGGCGACCGCGCCGACACGGCGTTGGTGGCGGTCATCGACGAGCGCATCGCCGACCGCCTGTTCCCGGGCGAATCGGCCCTGGGCCGGTCCGTGCAGGTCGATCCGGAGGGCGATGCGCCCCAGACCTACCTCGTGGTTGGCGTGGTCGAACCGGTGCATCTGCGCCCAGTGGATGCCAGTCCGCGTCCGGCGGTGCTGTTGCCCTTGAGCCAGGCGCCACCGCGCTTCGTCACGCTGGCGGTCCGGACCTCGGGTGATGCCGCCCTGTTCGCCCCGCGGTTGGCGGCGGTGCTGCGCGAGGTCGAGCCCGAGGCGCCGCCCTACTGGGTACGCAGCCAGGCGGATGCGATCGGTGCCGGTCGCGCGGGCATCGACCTGGTCACGCGGATCTTCACGGTGGTTGGACTGCTGGCCCTGGTACTGGCAGCCACCGGTCTGTACGGCGTGCTCGCCTTCTCGGTCGCCCGGCGCGCCCGTGAACTCGGTATCCGTCGGGCGCTGGGTGCCGGTGCAGCGGCGACGGTGCGCCCCGTGGTGGTCGGCACCGGCGCGCAGGTACTGCTCGGCCTAGTGCTGGGCCTGCTTGCTGCGGTGCCTTGGGCTGCGCTCCTGGCCGGTCTCGGCGTGGCCGGCGGGCGTCAGGATCCGCGCCTGTTCGTCTGGGTTGCCGGCTTGGTCGTGCTGGTTGCTGCCGCAGCGGCCGCGGCGCCACTGCGCCGCGCCTTGCGTGTAGATCCGATGGTCGCCTTGCGTCAGGACTGAACGACTTCGGGTGCCGACGTCCGGAACCGGACGCGGCGCTCGCACGCAAGCCGTTCAGCACTGGCCACTGCTGGCTTGGCCCGTCCCTTGCAAGACAGTCTCCAGACGCCGGTCCAGGAACGCCTTCCGAGAAGGCGGTCGGCCTGTACGGCGTGCTGGCGTTCTCGGTCACCCAGCGGATCCGCGAGATCGGCATCCGTCGCTCCCTGGGTGCCGGCGTGCCGGGCGTCGTCGCCCTGGTCGCGCGCCGCACCGGCTGGCAGGTCGCCGCCGGGCTGGCGCTGGGCCTTGCCCTGGCGGTGCCCTGGGCCACGGCGCTGGCCAGCCCCGTGCTGACCGGCGGCCGGGCGCAGCCGATGCTGTTCCTGGCCGCAGCGGCGGTCGTGGTCCTGGTGGCGCTGCTGGCCAGCCTGGTGCCGATGCGCCGGGCCCTGCGGGTCGATCCGGTGGTCGCCCTGCGTCACGACTGATCGCCCGGCAGCAGGGTCCGCCCGCTGTGTCGGAATCGTCCCAGAGGCCTCCTGTGATGAACACGGTGGGCGTTCTGGTCGCCGGACTCCGCAAGGCCCGGCCCGGCGCGCTGCGTCGTACCGACTTCCGGCGGTGGCGACACCGACCCTGGCGCTGGGCCGCCATCCGGCGCGGTTGCGGCGCCGACGTGGGGTTCCCGGATATCGCACCAGGGGCGGGCACGCAGGTCAGGCCTCTCGTCCCGCGTCAGCCCCCAGGCATCCCGAGAAGGGCGAAGTTCGCGACCCACGCTGCAATCGCTGGAATCCCCGGCGAGGGTACCGGGGTCTGCGCCGCCGCCTACGGGCAGGTGCCGGCAGTCGCCCGCCAGGAGGCGCCGCGCCCAGCGCACCGATCATCTCTCGAGTGCACCGGAACTGGACGTCGGCGCCCGAATACGTCCGGATACGGACGCGAATCGATCGCCCAAGCCATTGAGACAACGGGTGCCAAGGGTTGGCCCGTGGCTTGCAACAGGGATCGCCACCGGGCCATCGCCGGTCCCAGGTCGCAGGGAGCCCCAGATCATGACCGAACTCCGCAACGCATGGCGCCGACTGCAGTCGCGTCCCGGCTATGCCGCCCTGTCGATGACTGTGCTCGGCATGGGCCTGGGGGCCATGTTGTTCCTGTTGACCGCGGTCAACGGCCTGATCCTCAGACCGCTGCCGTTCCCCGACGGCGAGCGCCTGGTGACCATCGGCTTCCAGCGCGAGGGCAACAGCAACGTCGGGTCGATGTCCAGCGCGGACTTCGTCCGGCTGGCGCCCGAGCTGCGCAGCTACGAGTCGATCGGCGGCTACAGCCAGATGACCATCGTGCTCGGCCTGGAGGGCGGCCCCAAGCGCTATGAAGGCGCCGCGCTGAGCCAGCAGATGCTGCCGATGCTGGGCGCCCAGCCGGTGCTGGGGCGGATGTTCACGGCCGAGGACGAGCGCCCGGGATCGCCGCCGGTGCTGCTGCTCGGCCACGATGTCTGGCGCGATGATTTCGGGGCCGACCCGGCGGTGGTAGGTCGTGCGGTGCGGGTCAACGGGCAGGGCGGCATCGTTGCCGGAGTGATGGCGGCCGACTTCGGCTTCCCTCAGCGGCAATCGGTCTGGATGGCCAAGCGCGCCTACCCCGGCTCGGACTTCTCTCACCAGATGCTGGCGAAGCTGCGCCCAGGCATCACGCTTGCCCAGGCGCGCGCCGAGCTGGATGCGATCGCCGCGAACCTCGGGCACCAGCTCGAGGGACTGGCAGGCGACAGCCGACTCGTCAACCAGCCTCTGCATTTCAGCTTCGTCGATGCCACCACCCGCGGGCTGGTCTGGATGATGTTCGCCGCCGGCCTGCTGGTGCTGCTGCTGGCCTGCGCCAACGTCGCCAACCTGCAGTTGTCGCAGGTGCTGGGCCGGCGCCGGGAACTGGCGGTGCGCAGCGCCCTGGGCGCCGGCCGCGGCCGGCTGCTGCGGGCGCTGCTGGTCGAGAGCCTGCTGCTGAGCCTGGGCGCGACGGTGATCGCGCTGGGGCTGGCGCAACTCGGTGGTCGTTGGGTCATGGACACCTTCATTGCCGCCGAAGACGGGCCTGCCTACTTCATCAGCTTCGACATCGACCTGCGCATGGCCGGCTTCGCCGCGCTGGCCGCGCTGCTCACCACCGTACTGGCCGGCCTGGTGCCGGCGCTGCGCGCCTCGCGTACCGATGTGCAGGACGCCCTGCGCGATGGCGACAAGGGCAGCTCCGGCAGCGGCTTCGCCCGGGTCGCCCGCGGCCTGGTGGTGGCGGAGATCGCCCTGACCGTGGTCCTGCTGGTCGGCGCCGGCATGTTCATCCGCGCCCTGCAGTCGGTTCTGGCCTTCGACTTCGGCACCCGCGCCGACCCGACCACGATCATGACCGGCCGGGTCGGGCTTTTCCCCGAGCAATTCCCGTCCCCGGCCGAGCAGCTGCAGTTCTTCGAGCGTGTCGCCGGGCGCCTGCGTGCCGACCCCGAGGTGGTCGCCGCAACCGTTGCGAACACCGTCCCCGGCACCAGCTCCGGCGGCTGGCGCCGCTTCGTCGCCGAAGGCGAGCCCAAGCCGGCGCAGGGCTTCGCCGGCGCGCTGATGGCGCCCGTCGATCCGCACTTCGCGGACACCTACCAGGTACGCCTCGTCGCCGGCCGCTTCTTCGACGGCCGCGACCGTCCGGACAGCGACAAGGTGGCGGTGGTCGACGCGCGCATGGCACAGGCGCTCTGGCCGGGTGTGGACCCGCTCGGCCGCCGCTTCGTGGTCGATCCGGAAACGCCGCAGGCGACCACCCTGACCGTGGTCGGCATGGTCGAGGCCATGCACCTGGAGGACGCCGACGACACCGTGTTCCCGACCTACCTGGTGCCGTTCGCGCAGCAGCCCACGCGCTTCGCCACGCTGGCCGTGCGCCTGCGCGGCGACGCCGCCGCCTTCGGGCCGAAACTGGCGGCGCACGTGCGCGCAGAGGATGCCGATACCGCGGTCTACTGGCAGCGGACCCAGCAACGGGCGATCGAGATGGGCCGGGTCGGCCCGGTGATCCTGACCCAGATATTCACAGGCGTCGGCGTGCTCGCGCTGGTGCTGTCGGCGGCAGGCCTGTATGGCGTGCTGGCGTTCGCAGTCGCGCAGCGCACCCGGGAGATCGGCATCCGGCGGGCGATCGGCGCAGGCCGGCGCGGCATCGTCGGCGTGGTCGGTGGCCGGGTGCTCTGGCAGGTGCTGCTTGGACTCGCGATCGGAGTCGCCCTGGGCCTGCCCTGGTCGCTCCTGCTGGCCACGCCGGAGATGCAAACGCGCGGCCTCGACCCGCTGGTGTTCTCGGGGGCGATCGCGGTCGTGATCGCGGTCGCCGTGGTGGCCTCGCTGGCGCCGCTGCGGCGCGCGCTGCGCGTCGACCCGATCATCGCGCTTCGCCATGAATGAACCCCACGCCCCGGCACAACCGGGGGGCGGGTCAGCCCAGTCGAACGGAGGACCTCGATGGCCCCACTGATCGCCGAACTGCGCCAGGCCTGGCGCACCACCCTGCGCCGGCCCGGCTTCCTGGCGCTGGCGGCGCTGACCCTGGCGCTGGGCATCGGCGCCAGCGTCGCCGTGGTCGCCCTCGTCGACCGGGTATTGCTGCGGCCGCTGCCCTATCCGGCGCCCGGCCAGTTGTTCGCAGCGGGGCTGTTGCAGGGCGACGGCTCGGCCAGCATCACGCCGCGCGAGTACCAGGCGATCCGGAGTCTGGACGGCATCGCCAGCAGCGGCCTGGCCTCGCACACACCCCTGCCGGTCAACCTGGCCGAGGTCGACGACCCCCAGATGGCCCGCGCCCTGTGGGTCGATGCCGGGTTCCTGGCGGCGCTGGCACCGACGATGCCGCTGGGCCGCGGCTTCGCCGCCGACGAGGACCGGCCAGGGGCCGCGCGCGCCGTGGTGATTTCGTACCGGCTGTGGCAGGCGCGCTTCGGCGGTGACCCGCAGGTGATCGGCCGCACGCTGGCGATCGAGGGCGAGGCGACGCCGGTGATCGGCGTGCTGCCTGCCGATTTCCGGTACGCGGCGCCGTTCGACCTGCTGCTGCCCCTGGCGCTGCCGGCCGCCAGCGCCGACGACGGCCGCAACTTCCTGGCGATCGTGCGCCTGGCCGACGGTGCCGGCGCGCAGGCCCTGGCCGGCCGGGTCGACCGCCGCCTCCACGAGGTCTACGCCGGCACGCCCGGCGAGCGCTGGTACGCGACCACGCGCTTCGGCCTGCGGCCGTTGTCCGGTGCCCTGAGCGCCTCGTCGCGGCCGCTGCTCCTGTTGTTCCTGGGCGGCGCCTTGTGCGTGTTGCTGCTGGCCACCGTCAACCTGGCCAACCTGATGCTGTTGCGGGCGCTGTCGCGCAGCCACGTCAACGTGATCCGCAGCGCCCTGGGCGCCTCCACGACGCGCCTGGCGATGCCACAACTGGCCGAAGGCCTGCTGGTCGCGACCGCAGGCGTCGCTGGCGGCCTGCTGCTGGCCCAGGGCGGTCTGCGCCTGGCCGAAGGCTGGATCCCACCGTCCTGGTTCGGCGGTGAGGCCGACTTGCGCCTGGGCACCGTCGCCTGGGGCTTCGCGATCGCCAGCGGCCTGCTGGTCGCGCTGCTGTCTGCCGGCCTGGGCATCTGGCGCGGCCGCAGCGGCGCTGGCAGCAGCGATCTGGTCGCCGGCGGCCGCAGCGGCCTGGGCCTGGGTGCAGGACGGCTGGCGCGCACGCTGGTGGTGACCCAGGTGGCCCTGGCAGCGCTGTTGCTGACCAGCGCCGGCCTGTTCGCGCGTTCCCTGGCGCAGTCGGCGACCGTCGACCTCGGTTACCGCATCGAGGGCCGGCTCGGCTTCGATCTGGCGCCGGTGCGTGCGCGCTTCCCCGACAGCGCCAGCAGCAAGGCGCTGGCCCAGCGCCTGCTCGAGCGCCTGCAATCGCAGCCCGGGGTGATTTCCGCGGCGGCCGGCACCAACCTGCCGATCGGCGCGCCGTTGAACTACTCCATGCAGGTGCCCGGTGGCGAGATGTTCAGCGTCGAGTTCCGGGGCATCAGCCCCGGCTTCCTGGAGGCGTTCTCGATCCCGCTGCGCGCCGGTCGCGATGTCCTGGCCAGCGACGGTCCGGGCGATGCAGCGGTGGCGCTGGTCAATGAGGCCTTCGTGCGCACGCACCTTGCGTCCGATCCGGTGGCCGGCGCGTCGTCCGCGGTGCTGGGCGGCCTGCTGGAGCTGCCCGACCCGGAGTCCGGCGCGCTGCTGCCGCTGCGCATCGTCGGCGTGGTCGGCGACACCCGCCAGCACGGCCCCGAGACGGCGCCGCCGCCGATGGTCTACCTGCCGCTGGCCCAGGTGCCCGATGGCCTGCTGCAGCTGCTGCGCGATTTCGCGCCGCTGCGCTTCGCGGTCCACGTCCAGGGCGAGCCGGCCGCTCATGCCGAGGCGATCCGGGCGGCGGTGACCGAGGTCGCGCCCGGGCAACCGATCGCCCACCTGCAGCCGCTGGCCGGACTGGTCCGGGAGAGCACCGATGGCACCCGCCTGAACCTGCTGCTGGTCGGCATCTTTGCTGCCCTGGCCGTCCTGCTTTCGGCTGTCGGCCTGTACGCAGTGGTCGCCGTCGCCAGCGCCGCCCGCCGGCGCGAGTACGGCGTGCGCAGCGCGCTGGGCGCGCGCACCGTCGGCCTGCTCGGCCTGGTGTTGGGCGACGGCCTGCGCCAGGTCCTGCTCGGCCTGGCCCTGGGCCTGGTCGCGGCGCTGGCGCTGTCCCGGGTGCTGCAGGCCTACCTTGCGGGAATCAGCGCCAGCGATCCGCTGGTTCTGCTGGCAGTGGCCGGCGTGCTGGCCACGGTGGCCCTGCTGGCCTGCCTGTGGCCGGCCCTGCGCGCCGCCCGCACCGATCCCGTCATCGCCCTGCGTCAGGAGTGAGCAAGCCCATGACCGCCGTGCTTTCCGACCTGCGCTTCGCCGCCCGTCGCCTGCGCCACAGCCCCGGCTTCGCCGCCGCCGCGGTGCTGATGCTGGCGCTGGGCATCGGCGCCAGCGTGGCGATGTACTCGGTGCTGCAGGGCGTGGTGCTGTCCGGACTGCCGTACCCGGGCGGCGAGCGCGTGGTCGCGGTCGCCGCGCACAACCCCCAGCAGGCCGACAGCTTCGCCCGCCTGAGCACCGCCGAGGCGGTGCGCCTGGCCAAGGACCCGGATGCTTTCGAGGCCTTCGGCTGGTACGACTGGGCGGGCATGACCGTGCTCGACGGCGAGCGCCCGCGCGAGGTGACGATCAACTTCGTCAGCGCCGGCTTCTTCCCGGCCCTGGGCGTGGCGCCGATGCTCGGCCGCACCTTCGAGCCTGCCGACATGGGCGACGAACAGGGCGCGGTGGTGCTGTCCTATCTGGAGTGGCAGCGCCTGACCGGCGGCAGTCGCGAGGCGGTCGGCCAGCTGATCGACACCGCCAACGAAGGCCGGTTACGGATCATCGGCGTGATGCCGCCGCAGTTCGCCTACCCGATCGCCGACGTCGGCGCCTGGCGGCCCTACCGCAATGCGCGCCTGCAGGCCGACCAGCCCGGCTACTGGAACGCCCGCTTCCTCGATGCCGTCGGCCGCTTTCCGCCCGGCATCGGCGCCGACGCCGCCCTGCAGCGCGTGCAAGCGCTGGCCGATTCGGTGCGCGAGGAGCGCGGCCAGCCCGACGCCGGCTGGCGCATCACCGCCACGCCGCTGCTGCGCGACGCGGTCGGCAGCGCACGCGAGGCGCTGTGGGCCGCCTTCGCCGTCGCCGTGCTGGTGCTGCTGATCGCCTGCGCCAACGTCGCCCTCCTGCTCGACGCCCGACAGATCGCCCGCCGCCACGAGCAGGCGGTGGCGCAGGCGATCGGCGCCACCCGTGCCCGGCTGTACCGCGTGCTGCTGCTGGAGCTGGGTCTGCTCGGCCTGGCCGGCGCCGCGCTCGGTATCGCGCTGGCGGCCCTGGTCCTGGCCGGCCTGAAGACCCTGGCCGAGGGCAGCGTGCCGCGCGCGGGCGAGATCGACCTCGACCGCGGCGTGCTGCTGTTCGCCCTGGCCATCGCCCTGGCGACGCCACTGCTGGCGGCGCTGATGGGTTCGCTGCGCCTGCGCGGCGCGCCGATCGAGGCGATGCGCAGCGGTGGCGGCAAGGGCGCGATCGCCGGCGGCAGCCGCACCCGGGCTTTGCCGGTGCTGGGCGTCGCGTTGTCGACCCTGGGCCTGGTCGCGGCGGCGGCGATGGCCGCGAGCCTGGTCCGGATCAAGGACGTCGAACCCGGCTTCGCCAGTGCCAATGTGCAGGCGCTGCAGCTTTTCCGCGGGGGTGGCCCGGCGGTCTGGACGGGCTTCGCCGGGCGGTTGCGATCCGAGCTGGCGGCATTGCCCGGTGTCGCCGGCGTGGCGGTGACCACGGCCGCGCCGCTGTCCAGCATCGGCGACCTGCAGCTGGACATGCGCGTGCCCGGCCGCGCCGAGCCCGAGCCGATCCAGGCCAGCGTGCGCCGGGTATCGGCCGGCTATCTGGACGTGCTCGGCATCCCGCTGCTGGCCGGGCGCGCGATCGCCGACAGCGACGGTGCCGGCAGCGAAAAGGTCGCCGTGGTCAGTCGCGCGCTGGCGCGGCGGGTGTTCGACGGCGCCGACCCGATCGGCCGGACGGTCGAGATTCCCCTGGGCGAGGGCGGCTTCACCGGCTACCGGATCGTCGGCGTCGCCGGCGATATCCGCAACGCCGGCCTGCGCCGCGCACCGGAGCCGGAAATCCTGGTGCCGTTCGCGCAGGCGCCCTGGGTCGGCATCACCTTCCTGGTTCGCAGCGAAGGCGCACTGCCCGGCATGGCCGCGCAGATGCGCGAGGCGATGTGGCGGATCGACCCGCTGCAGGCCGCGACCCGCGAGTTCGCGCTGGCCGACGAGCTGGCCGACGAGCTGCGCCCGGCGCGTTTCTTCGCCAGCACGGTCGGCGGCTTCGCCCTGTGCGCCCTGCTGCTGGCCGCGCTCGGCGTCTACGCGCTGGCCGCGCAGCGGCAGCAGGAGCGCCGCGCCGAGTTCGGCCTGCGCCTGGCGATCGGCGCGCAGCCGAGGCGACTGGCCCGCCAGTCGCTGGCTGCCAGCTTGCGCGGTGCCGCCGCCGGAATCGTCGTCGGTGCGGTGCTGGGCTGGGCGATGCTGGCCCTGATGCGTGCCCAGTTGCACGACTTCGGCGCCGGCTATGCCGTCTGGTTGGCGCTGGCCGCGCTGGCCATGGTCGTGTCGGTGCTCCTTGCGGCTCTGCCGCCGGCGCTGCGCAGCGCCCGCGTCGACCCGATGACTGCGCTGCGCCAGGACTAGGCGTGGCGCTGTCGCATGCCCGGGCAATGCCACCACGTGTCCCTACCTTTCCCCGCCGCTTCGTTGCCTCGCAACCGAGAGTCGTCCGATGAACCTGAGTGCATTCCTGCGCCGCACCGTCCGCCGCCCGGGTTTCGGCCTCACCGTCGCCGCCCTGCTGGCGGCGGTGGTGGCGGTCAACGCGATCGCCTTCAGCGCGCTGTGGGCGCTGGAACGCAAGGCGCTTCCGTGGGCCGACAGCGACGAGCTGGTGCAGCTGCGCACCAACCTGGTCAACTTCGGCTTCATGGTCGGCCTGTCCGAGTCGCTCGCGCAGACGCTTCGCGGTCAGGACGACACCTTCGCCGGACTGGTGTACTGGGCCGGCAACATCCCGGGCCGCCGCGACGATGAGGGTCGGACCTGGCGCGAGCGGCGGATCAGCCACGACTTCGCCCGGGTGCTGGGCGTGGCGCCGGCACTTGGCCGCAGCCTGTCGGCGTCCGACCTGGAAGGCGACGGCCGCGTGCTGGTGCTTGCCGACGGCACCTGGCGCGACCGTTTCGGCGCCGATCCCGCCGTGATCGGGCAGACCGTCCGCCTGGGTGGCGAGGCGTTCACCATCGTCGGTGTGATGCCGCCCGGCTTCGTGTTCCCGGACCGCCGCACCGAGGCCTGGATGCCCTACATCGCCAGCAGCGCCGAGCGCGAGCAGGATGCCCAGGGCAATGTCGGCGGCATCGACGTGGTCGCGCGCCTGGCGCCGGGCGCCAGGCCCGGGCAGGCGCGCGCGCGGGTCGACGCGCTGCTCGGGACGGTCGACCACCTGGCCGGCCTGCGCGCGTCAGCGGGTCTGCGCGCCGACGTCCGTGCCTGGCGCGAGAACTTCGCCGCCGAGCATCGGCAGGGCCTGGTCCTGCTGCAGCTGGCGGCGATCGGCCTGCTGCTGGTGATCGGCTTCAACCTGGCCAACCTGTGCCTGGACCGGCTGCTGGCGCGGCAGCGCGAGTTCGCGATCTGCCATGCCCTGGGTGCGCGCGGCCGCGACCGCATGGCCGCCATGCTCGGCGACCTGCTGCCGGCGGCCGTGCTCGGTACGCTGGCCGGCCTGGCCCTGGTGCCGGCCGGCCTGGCCCTGCTCGACAGCCGCGGCCTGCTGCCCACGCAACTGCCGGTGCGTGCCGCGCTGGATCTTCCCACCCTGCTCGCCGGTCTGGCCTGCGCGGCGGTGGTGATCGCGCTGGCATTGCTGGTGGCGCTGGCGGCCGGTCGCCGACCGGCCAGCGCCGCCGGCCTGGGCGAACGCAACCGCATCGGCGGCCTCGGCCGCGCCCGCAGCGTGCTGCTGCTGGGCCAGATCGCGTTGACCACCGCCCTGCTCGGCGGCGGCCTGCTGCTGCTGCGCAGCGCCATCAACCTGGCCGCCGAGGAACGCGGCTTCGACGAGCGCGGCGTGCTGGTCGCCGCGCTCGACCTGGCCGGCGTCACCCAGGGCGGCGAGTTCGATGCCGGGCGCGACAGCGCGCGGCTGGGTGCGCAGCTCGACACCCTGCGCGAGGCGCTAGGCGGCCTGCCCGGCGTCGCCGCCGTCGCCGCGGCCAACATGGCGCCGTTCAGCGGCTGGGAAGCGGTGTCGAGCCTGGGCCTGCCGGGCAGCGAGGACGAACTTCAGGCGCGCCTGCGCCTGGTCGGGCCCGGCTACTTCCAGGCCCTGGGCATCCCGCTGGTCGCCGGCCGTGGCTTCGCCGACGGCGACGCCGCGGCGCAGCCGGTGATCGTCGACGAGGTGTTCGTGCGCCGCTGGCTGGCCGGACGCGATCCGCTCGGCGCTCAAGTGCGGCTGAGCGAGGGTGCCGGCGAGCCGCCGCGGATCTCGCAGATCGTCGGCGTCGCCGCCACGGTCAAGCACGAGGCGCTGGACGAGGCCGATCCGCTGCCGACCCTGTACCGCTTCGGCCCCACACCGCTGCCGGTGGCGATGCTGGTGCTGCGCACCGACGGCGATCCGGCCAGCCTGGTCGCGCCGGTGCGCGAACGCATCGCCGCGCTGGCGCCCGACGCCCGGCTGGTCGTCAACCGGCCGCTGGCCGAGCTGGTGGCGCAGTCGCTGGCCGGCCGCCGCGCCCTGGTCGAACTGGTCGCGGTGTTCGCCACCATCACCCTGGGCCTGGCCGCGGTCGGTCTCTACGCCGTGCTCGGCTTCGCCGTGCGCCGGCGCACCGGCGAGCTCGGCGTGCGCATGGCCCTGGGCGCGCGCCCGGCGCGGATCCGGCGCATGGTGCTGGCGCAGGGCGCCGCGCTGGCGCTGGGCGGCGCCGCGCTCGGCCTGCTGGTCGGCCTGCCCCTGGCGCGCCTGCTCGCCGACCGGCTGCACCAGGTCGGCAGCGGCGATCCGCTGAGCTGGGCCCTGGCCGTGCTCGCGGTCGCCGGCGCCGCGCTGGTCGCCTGCGCAATGCCTGCCTGGCGCGCCGCGCGGGTTCCGCCGCGTGTGGCGCTGGATTCCGCGCACTGAGGTCCCTCCCGCAGGCCACGACGATGAACGAACCGCATGCACGCCCCTCCGGAGATCGCGCCATGATCGAACTCAAGAACGTCGAGCGCAGCTACCCGCTTGCCGGCGGCCGCAGCTGGGTGCTGCGCAACATCAATCTGTCGGTCCAGCCGGGCGAGTTCGTCTCGATCATGGGTCCCAGCGGCAGCGGCAAGAGCAGCCTGCTCAACGTGCTCGGCCTGATGGACGGCGACTTCGGCGGCGAGTACCGCCTGGCCGGCGTCGAGGTGCACACGCTGGGCGGCAAGCAGCGCCAGGCCCTGCAGCGCGACGCCATCGGCTTCATCTTCCAGCAATACCACCTGATCGACGACCTGACCGTCGCCGAGAACCTGGACTTGCCGCTTTCCTACCGCGACATCAAGGCCGCCGAGCGCAAGGCCCTGGTCGCCGACATGCTCGACCGCTTCGCCATCGTCGGCAAGAAGGACCTGTACCCGCGCCAGCTCTCCGGCGGCCAGCAGCAGCTGGTGGCGGTGGCGCGCGCGGTGATCACCCGGCCCAAGGTGCTGCTGGCCGACGAGCCGACCGGCGCCCTGCACGCCAGCCAGGGCGCGATGATCATGGACCTGCTCGGCGAGCTGCACCGTGACGGCGCGACCATCGTCCAGGTCACCCACAACCCCGACAACGCCGCCCGCGGCCAGCGCACCGTGCATCTGCGCGACGGCTGGCTGTCGGCGGCGGATTGAGCGGCCGTGGCCGGGTCGCCGGGCCGCCGGCGCGGCGCGCCATGCCGCCGGGCCGGTCGGCCGCGTATGCTTGCCGCATCGGGCCTCGACCCGCACGCCACGGAAGCCGCCTTGCCGCAGAGCCGTCCACACCGATGATCCTGATCGCCGACGACCAGCGCGACGTGCTCGAGGCCCTGCGCCTGCTGCTCAAGGGCGAGGGCCTGGCGAGCCGCTGCGTCGGCAGCCCGGACGAGGCGCTGGACGTGGTCCGCAGCGGCGCCCCGTCGCTGGTGCTGATGGACCTCAACTACACGCGCGACACCACCTCCGGCCAGGAAGGGCTGGACCTGCTGGCGGGCATCCGCGCGATCGATACCGAGGTGCCGGTGGTGGCGATGACCGCCTGGGGCAGCATCGAACTGGCGGTCAAGGCGATGCAGGCCGGCGCCGGCGACTTCATAGAGAAGCCCTGGGACAACCGGCGCCTGCTCAGCGTGCTGCGCAACCAGCTGGCGCTGGCCGAGAGCCGGCGTCAGGCCGCGCGCCTGCACCGCGAGAACGAGATCCTCAAGGGCGAGGACGACGCCGATTTCATCGCCGGCTCGCCGCCGATGCGGGCGCTGTGCGAACAGATCCGCAAGGTCGCGCCGACCGCCGCCAACATCCTGGTGCTGGGCGAGAACGGCACCGGCAAGGGTGTGGTGGCGCGCCTGATCCACGCCAATTCGCCGCGTGCCGACCGGCCACTGGTCAAGGTCAACATGGGCGGCATCGCCGAGAGCGTGTTCGAGTCGGAGATGTTCGGCCACGTCCGCGGCGCCTACACCGATGCCAAGGGCGACCGCATCGGCCGCTTCGAGCTGGCCGACGGCGGCACCCTGTTCCTGGACGAGATCGGCAACATCCCGCCCTCGCAGCAGCCCAAGCTGCTGCGCGTGCTGGAGGACGGCGAGCTGGAGCGCCTGGGTTCCTCGAAGACGATCCGCGTCGACGTGCGCCTGGTCAGCGCCACCAACGCCGACATCGAGGCCGAGGTCGCCGCCGGCCGGTTCCGGCGCGATCTGCTGTACCGGCTCAACACCGTGGTGCTGACCGTGCCGCCCCTGCGCGCGCGCGGCGAGGACATCGTGCCGATGGCGCGCGCATTCCTGGCGCGCAGCGCGGGCCGCTACCAGCGCGGTGCCATGGGCCTGTCGCCGGCGGCGGAACGTGCCCTGGCCGCCTGGTCCTGGCCCGGCAACGTGCGCGAGCTGGCCCACCTGATGGAGCGCGCCGCGCTGATGGCCGCCGGCAGCCAGGTGCAGGCCGGCGAACTGGGCCTGGGCAGCGCGCCGTCGCCGACGCCCACCGGTGCGATGCCGGCCGGCCTGACCCTGGACGCCGCCGAGGAACTGCTGGTGCGCAAGGCGCTGGAGGACAGCGGCGGCAACATCCAGCGCGCCGCCGATGCGCTGGGCGTCAGTCGTCCGGCGCTGTACCGGCGCATCGAGAAGTACGGTCTGGCGGCGGCCGACGGCGAGTCATGAGCGCCGCGCCGGGCGTGACGCGACCGCGCCGACTGCGGCCATGAGCAAGGGTCCGGGCGCAAGGTCCGGGCAGGAGGCCCCGGCGGGGATGAACTTCGAGCGCCGGGTGCTGCTGATGGGCCTGCTGGTCGCCGCGCCGGGCCTGCTCGCCAGCGGCCTGCTGCTGTGGCTGTCGGAGGTCGCGGCATCCAGCGCCGCCCTGGCGCTGGCGGCGCTTGGCCTGGCCAGCCTGGCGCTGGCGGCCTGGCTGCGGCACCGCGTGGTGTTCCCGCTGTACACGCTCAGCAACCTGCTGGAAGCGCTGCGCGAGGGCGACTTCAGTCTGCGCGGCACGCGCGCGCGTCGCGGCGACGCGATCGGCGAGGTGGTCTGGGAGGTCAACGCGCTCAGCGAGACGTTGCGCCAGCAGCGCCTGCGCGTCGAGGAGACCCTGGCGCTGCTGACCAAGGTGATGGCCACCGTCGACATCGCGATCTTCGCGTTCGACGCCCAGCAGCGGCTGCGCCTGATCAACCCGGCCGGCGAACGCCTGCTGCGCCTGTCCGCCGAGCAGGCGGCAGGGCAGGACGCGGCGCACCTGGGGCTGGCGGATTGCCTGGCGGTGGAGACGGCGGCCACCGTGCAGCGCGCCTTCCCGGGGGGCGCCGGCAGCTTCGACGTGCGCCACGCGGTGTTCCGCGAGGGCGGGCTGCGCAACGACCTGCTGGCGATCACCGACCTGTCGCGCGCCCTGCGCGAGCAGGAGCGGCTGGCCTGGCAACGGCTGATCCGGGTGCTCGGCCACGAGCTCAACAACTCGCTGGCGCCGATCAAGTCGATGGCCGACACCCTGGCCGACCTGATCGGCCGGCAGCCGCCGCCGCCGGACTGGCGCGAGGACGCCCGCGGCGGTCTTGCCGTGATCGCCGAACGCGCCGACGCGCTGGCCCGGTTCATGGCCGGCTACACGACGCTGGCCAGGTTGCCGCCGCCGCGCAAGCGCGAGGTCGAGCTGGCGCCCCTGCTGGCGCGCATCTGCGCGCTGGAGACGCGGGTGCCGGTGCGCCTGGGCGAGGTGGCTGCGGTCCGCCTGGCGCTGGACCCCGACCAGATCGAGCAGGCGCTGATCAACCTGCTGCGCAACGCCGCCGAGGCCAGCGCCGGCAGCGGGGGCGCGGTCGAGGTGCGCGCCAGGAAGAACACCGGTGGCGTGGTGGTGGAGATCGAGGACGAGGGGCCGGGCCTGGCCGGCAGCGAGAACCTGTTCGTGCCCTTCTTCACCACCAAGCCCGGCGGCTCGGGCATCGGCCTGGTGCTGGCCCGGCAGATCGCCGAGGGTCACGGCGGCAGCCTGGTGCTGGGCAATCGCGGCGACCGCAGCGGCTGCCTGGCGCGGCTGAACCTGCCGACCTAGCCTGGACATCCACGGCCGGGCACGGCGGATGGCCCAGGTCCGGCGGGGGGCTTGCCGGGTGCCCGGGGGCATGGCAGCTTCGTCCCTGCCTTCCATGCGAACGGCGCTGGCCCCGGCGGTGCCGGGCACCGACGCCGGACCGTGGCCGGGATCGGTCGCCCGGCGCGACCCGCCGTGGCCCCCACGGTGCGCCGGATGCGTGGCAGGGGTGTCGGCGGGCGGCACGGCCACGCGTTCGCCGCCGGCACCGCGGCACGGGATCATTCGGGGAGGCGGTCCATGCAGTCCGGACAGGAGACGCACTGGCAGGCGGTCTGGGCCGAGTTCGACCGGCTGGTGGCGCTGGATGCCGGCGCGCAGGCGACCGGACTGCAGCACCTGGAGACCACGCAGCCGACGCTGGCGGCACGGGTGCGGCAGCTGCTGGCCGCCGATGCCGCGGGCAGCGGCCCCCTGGACCGCTCGGTCGCCGAGTCCATGCGCGACCCCGACGAACCCGACTGGGAGACATCGGCCGGCACCCTGGTCGGCCCCTACCGTTTGCTGGAACCGATCGGCGAGGGCGGCATGGGCGAGGTCTGGCGCGCCGAGCGCGCCGACGGCGCCTACCGCAGCCAGGTCGCGGTCAAGCTGCTCAAGCGCGGCATGGACACCCGCGCGGTGCTTCGACGCTTCCTCCAGGAGCGCAACATCCTGGCGCGGCTAGACCACCCGGCGATCGTCCGGCTGCTGGACGGCGGCATGACCGTCGATGGCCGGCCCTGGTACGCGATGGACCTGGTCGAAGGCTCGCCGGTCACCGTCCACGCGGCGCGCTGCGCGCTCGACGTGCGCGCGCGGGTCGCCCTGCTCTGCGACATCGCCGATGCCGTGGGCCACGCCCATGGCCACCTGGTGGTGCACCGGGACCTCAAGCCCGGCAACATCCTGGTCGACGCCGCCGGCAAGCCCCGCCTGCTCGACTTCGGCATCGCCAAGCTGCTGGAAGACACCAGCGACAGCACCCGTACCGGCACCGGCGTGCGCGTGCTGTCGCCCGCCTATGCCGCCCCCGAGCAGCGGCGCGGCGAACCGGTCGGCACCGCCACCGACGTGCACGGCCTGGGCATGGTGGCCTTCGAACTGCTTGCCGGTGCGCTGCCGCCGCTGTCCGGAGGCGACGACGGGATGCCGATGCGCGCCAGCCAGCAGGTCGCGCAGGCCGCGCCGGCGACTCTGGCTGCGCACTACGGCCGGCCCGTCGAGCCCCGCGTGCTGGCCCGGACGCTGGCCGGCGATCTCGACCAGATCCTGGCGATGGCCTTGCGACCCGAGCCGTCCCGTCGCTACGCAAGCGTCGACGCCTTCGCCGGCGACCTGCGCGCCTGGCTGGCCGGGCGACCGGTCGCGGCGCGTGGCGACAGCACCGGCTATCGCATGCGCCGCTTCGTGCGCCGCAACCGGGTCGGCGTCGCCGCCGCCACGGCCGCCGCCCTGGCCCTGGTGGTCGGCCTGCTGGCCGCGCTGTGGCAGGCCCGTCTGGCGCACCGGCACGCGCTCGAGGCGCAGGCGCAGGCGCTGCGCGCCGAACAGCAGGCCGACCAGGCACGGGCCCAGGCGCGACAGGCCCAGGTGACCCGGGATTTCGTGGTGAGCGTGTTTTCCAGCCTCGACCCCGCCCAGTCGCGCGAGGGCACCAACCTGCGGCTGGCCGACTTCCTGGCCGCCACGCTGGACCGGCTGCCGCGCGACCTGGTCGAGGACACGCAGTCCCGCCAGGAGCTTCATCTGGCGCTGGTCGGCGCGCTGTTCGAAGTCGGCGAAGTGGCGCAGGCCGACATCCGCCTGGCTGCGCTGGTTGCCGAGCTCGACGCCGATGAGGGCGCTGCGCCGCCGGCCCTGCATGGCGTGGCACTGCATCGCTGGGCGATGACCGGGCACCGCCTCGGCGACACGGCCGCGGCGACCGCCCGGCTCAATCGCGCCCGCACCCGGCTGCGCGACGCGGACGACACGCCTGCCGTGCTGACGGCGCGCATCGCCACCGACACCCTGCTCGGCCAGTTGCTGACCGACAGCGGCCGCTATCCCGAAGCGCTCGCGTTGTACGAGAACATCCGCGACCAGCGCGTCGCCCTGAACGGCCTGGCCGATTCCCGTTCCGCGGTGGATCATCTGAACCTGTGCGTGGCCCGCATGTACGTGGCCCACTACAGCGCCGCACTGGCCGAATGCGATCGTGCCGAGGCGCTGCTGCGCGCCGACCCGCAGGCGCCCAGGGCGCGGCTCGCCTGGATCGAATCGGCGCGCATCCTGATCGAGTCCCGGCTCGGCCTGCACGAACGGGCGCTGGCCACGGCCGAGCGCGCCGCGACCCTCATCGACACGCACCTGGGCGCTGCCCACCCGATGGCGCGCACCGTGCGCTGGAACCACGCCGCGGCGCTGCTGGCCGCCGGGCACCCGGCCCGGGCGCTGGCGGACATCCGCACCCTGGCCGCCGATTCGTCGCCCAGCAACAACGACCTGACCCGCCAGGTGCGCCTGGCCATGGCCGAGGCAGCGACCGGCGGAACGGCGGCCGCGGCAGCCATCCTGGAGCCGTTGCTGGCCGACGAGACCGTGCCGGCGACCGTGCATGTCCTGAACGCCCGCCGCCTTCTGGCCGAGGTCCGCGCCGCCCAGGGCCGGACCGACGAAGCCCTGGTCGAGGTCGACCGGGCGCTGGCCGGCTTCCAGCGCGCCGGCCTGTCGCCGCACGACGACCACGCCCTGGCCCTTGCCCTGAAGGCGCGCCTGCTCGTCCGGCAGGGCGCCAGCGACGAAGCGGCGCCCCTGGCGCAGCGCGCAAGTGACATGCAGCGCGCCGTGTTCGGCGCCGGGCACCCCGGCGTATCCGCCGCCGAGGCGCTGCCCGGCAGCAGGTAAGGGTCTGTGTCCCGACTAACAGGTGGTCGCCGGAAAGCCCCTCGGTCCCTACCGAGGCTGGATGTCCTGGCGCTGCTGGTGTGAACGACCGGAGATAGGACACCGGGCGCGATCGCGTCGGGCCGGGCGGCCTCGACCGCAGCCCTGTCGCAGCTACCGCTCTCCCTGACTTCGCCAGAGATTCGGATCGCCCGATGCCCGCGGACTTGCGGCGATTCCCGGCGTCAGAGCGGCAACCTGCGCAGCGGGGTCTCGACCTGGGGGGCGGAGGGGTCGACCGGTCTGAGGATGAACCAGGCCTCGTCGTGGCGAAGGCTCAGGAACGTGCCCTGGCCGATCAGGGTCCGGATCACCTGGTCGCCCTCCCGGTGCGAGCGGTACACCGGGCCGGACAGGCGGCCGTTGCGGTGGCTGGTGGACTGCATCACCAGCCAGGTCGGCTCGCCGTCGGCGTCGTAGCCGACCCAGGTGAACATCAGGCGGTCGGGGACGACGTGCTCGACCAGCCAGCCCTCGCCGCGGTCCTGCTCGCCATGCATCCACCAGCCGGAGTAGTCGTGCAGGGGTTCGAACTCGTCCGGCAACACGCCCGGGGGCGGAGGTTCGACGGTAAAGGCCAGCTCGGGGGCGAGCAGGGGACGGTCCGGCCGTCCGGCGTCGACCAGGCGGACGCGGTACTCGCCCTGGGGCAGTTTGCCCAACGCCAGCGTCCGGGGGTTCCGGAAGCCCGGCCTGGGGATGAAACAGCCGGCGGTCGGGCGCACCTCGACCTCCAGGGTTCCCTGGATATGGCGGACGCCCGCGAAAATCTGGCAGTCCGGCATCATCACGTGCAGCCAGGTCGCCTGCAGGGTCCGTGGTTGTTCGGGCAGCGTCTGCATCGGCCAGTCCGGGACCTGGGCGCTGGCCTGCCCGATGCAGGCCAGCATCAGCAGTGCCGTGAGCAGGCGGGTGCGGGATGTGGCGGCCAGGCCACGGCGGGGCGCATCGCCAGCGGGGACAGGTCGGTTCATCGGAAACCTCCGTTGGCACGCATCGACATGCCAGGCTGCCGGTGGCCGCGTGCAAACCGGCGACCGGCGACATGCCCGAGCGTCCACCTTGCCACGATTGGCGCCGACCGGACAGTCCGGATCGACCGGCGGGGGTTGGGGCTGTGGAATCAGGGAGCGGGAACCGGGGCGGGGAACGGTGTATGGGGTCCGGGGCTCGGGATTCGGGAAGCGGAGCGCGATCCGATCCACTCTCACTCCGGGAGAGCTGATTGGCGTCGTGTCTCAGCTCCAGGTTCGGGGACCAAGGGTCATGACCCAGTGTTCGGTCAGCACAGCGCGCTGTGCTACCCTCTCTCCCTCTGGGAGAGGGGCCGGGGAAGAGGGCCGGCACTTGCCATGATCTGCATGGTGGCCGGCCCAGTGGTGGTGCGCGCTGGCCCGGGCAACCCTCTCCCCCGCCCCTCCCCCGCAGGCGGGGGAGGGGAGAAGTGCGGTGCCGTCGCATCGGCGATACGCCGCCTGGCAGTGGGCTGAGACACGACGCCAACCAGGTCTGGGAGAGCGGCCCCGGGAGAGACCTCTGCAGTTTGCTGCGCTGCCCGCTTGTTCCCCGGAACCGGGGCGGCCTGTCGACCGTCAGGGCGCTTTGCAGCCCCAAAAACGCGTCGCCAAGCCACGGATTCCAAGAAGGTTCCCGGGTAGGCCCCTACGGGACCGCCAGCACCTGCACGCGCCGCGAACTCGAGATGCCGCCGACCGCCATGGAGCCGGGCAGCACCAGCAGGCGATCGCCCAGCGCCACCGCTGGCGCGCCGTGCACAGCAAAGGGCAGCGGCGGCAGGGGCCGCCAGGCGCCGGTGGCCAGGTCGAGATACTCGGCCTGGCCGATCATCGCCGGGGGGAAAAGGGATTCGCCGCCGGCAACCACGATGTGGCCGGCCAGCACGGCCGCCGCATGGCCGCTGCGCGCGGTGGCCATGGCAGGTCCGGGACGGCTGGTGCCGGTGCCGGGGTCGATGATGGTGACCACGTTGTGGGTGATGCCGGAGACCGGCTCGCGGCCGCCGACCAGCCACAGCTCGCCGGCGATCGCGACAGCGCCAAGGTGGTCGCGGGATGCGCCGGGATCGATGGCCAGGCTGGTCCAGGTGGCGGTGGCCGGGTCGTAGCGGTCCAGCCAGTTTTCCGCCGGGCCGATGCCGCCGACCAGCAGGATGCGGTTGCCGATCGATACGGCGGCACCGGTGGCGCGCGCACGGGGCATCGGGGGCAGCGTCGACCAGCGGTCGGTGGCGGGGTCGTAGCGCCAGGCGTCGCTCGTCACCTGCAGCATCTGCGGACCGCTGGAGAAGCCGCCGAACAGCCAGATCGCGCCCTCGTGCGCGGTCATCTGCGCATGGTCGCGGGGTGCCGGCAGATCGGCCAGGCGGGTCCAGGTGTCGGTGCCGGGGTGGTAGCGCCAGAATTCACGGTGCGTCGTGGTCAGGGTCGACAGGCCGCCGGCCGCGTAGACCTGGCCGTCGAGGACGGTTGCCGGCCATTCGGAGCGGTCCGGTCCCGGGTTCGCGGCCAGGCTCCAGGTGGCGCGATCGAGGTCCAGGCGCGGCGGCAGTTCGCACTGCGTGCCGGCCAGGCGGGTCAGTGGCGCCAGGCTCAGGCTGCCGGCCGGGAAGCCGTCCAGCACCGGGGTGTGCGAGGAGCGGCCGCCGCTGCAATCGAAGTCGAAGCGCAGCTCGCCCCAGGCGATGCGTTCGACCGCGTCCGGATCGAAGGCGGCACCGAACCGGCCGCCGCGGGTGGTGTGCACCTGGGGGAACACCAGGACCCCGTCGGCGTCGCGTTCGCCGACATCGAGCATCCAGTGCTGCGCACCGGCCGGGTCGAAGCTGTACCAGACCATCAGGGCGCGGCCGTCCGGCAGCCACTGCATCGACCAGCCTTCGCCCGAACGTGCCGGGTCGAACCAGGATCCGCTCTGGCCGGCACGGCCATCGGGCGCTGGCGGCGTGTCGCCGGGGCAGGGCAGGCCCATGGCGCTGGTGATGCGTTGCCAGGGCAGCGTCATCTGCTGGCCGAAGGCATCGAAGCTCAGGCTGCCGGTCGCGCAGTCGGTGAAGCTCAGCCGGGCACGGCCGACCGGCTGGCGCACGATGCTGTCCGGGTCGAAGTCGGGTCCGAACCGGCCGCCGGTGGTCAGGACCACCGGGTCGAAGTCGATCCCGGTGGCATCGATCTGTCCGGCCGAGGTCAGCCAGCGCTGCGCGCCGGCCTCGTCGTAGGTGAACCAGTAGAGCAGGGCCTGCTCGGGCGACAGCATCTCCAGCATCCAGCCCTCGCCGGAACGATCCGGCGAGAACCAGTGACCGCTGTGGTGCGGCTGGGGGGACACCGCTGCGGCCAGGGGGGTGGCCAGGGCCAGGCAAAGAAGCGGGGCCAGCAGGCGCAGACGACGCATGGAGAGCGAGACGGAAGGCGGACGATGGGTCATGTTGGCTTCCTACGAGGTTCGTCGTACGAAGAATGCACAAGATCCGGGCGGCCTGTCAATCCCGGACTTGCCAGTGGCGCGATCGGGCAGCCATGCTGGCCCTGCGACCGGCGACCGGCGACCGGCGACCGGCGACCGGGCGGCCAGTCCGCGCCCTGCGCCGCGGCGTCCGGCTCCTGGCCGGGCGCGGGTCGGCCGGAGCGATCCGGGCTGTAGTGAGGCGATCGCAGCGGAGAATGCCATGACCGTGATGCTGCTGGGCCTGGTTTCGTTCCTGGGCGTGCACAGCGTGCATGCGCTGGCGCCATCGTGGCGCGCAAGGCGCATCGTGGCGTGGGGCGAGGGTCGCTGGAAGCTGCTGTACAGCCTGGTCTCGCTGGTCGGTTTCGTGCTGCTGGTCTGGGGCTATGGCCAGGCCCGCGCCGACGCCGCGCAGCTGCTCTGGCTGCCGCCGGTCTGGGCCCGCCACCTGGCCGCGGCGCTGACCCTGCCGGCGATCGTCCTGCTGGTGGCCGCCTATGTGCCGGGCAACCACCTGCGCGCGCGGCTGGGCCATCCGATGCTGGTCGGCACGGTGCTGTGGGCCGCGGCGCACCTGCTGGCCAGCGGCTGGCTGCATGCGGTGGTCCTGTTCGCCGCGTTCGCCGTGTGGGCGCTCCTGGCCCTGGTCGCGGCACTGCGGCGCGACCGGCGTGCCGGCGTGCGCCGAGTCGGTGGCCGCTGGCACGCCACCGCGCTCACCGTGGTGCTGGGTGGCGGCCTGTGGTGGCTGTTCGCCTTCCACCTGCACGGCCGCCTGATCGGCGTCGCGCCCCTGGGTTGAACCGGCGGCGTCGCGCGCCGGTCCAGACCGTTCCGCAGGCCGCAGGCGGCCGGTGCCCTGGGTCAGTCGCTGGTGCTGGTCGTGTTGATCGCGTCCATCCGCCAGCGCTCGTCGATCCTCAGCATGACGGCGGTGCCGCGGATGGCCCCCGTCGCATCCCGGCCGGTGAACTCGACCCAGGCGCGCTCGCCATCGACGGTGCCGCCCTGGATCGCCAGGCCGTCGACGCCGGGCGTGAAGGCCTTGGCCATCTCCAGCACCTGGGCCGCCTCGCCGGAGGCCACCGCGGCGCGCAGCTGCTCGGCCTGGTCGCGCGCCGAGTAGTTGATCATGCCCTCGATGTCGCCGCCATGGATGGCCTCCAGCATGGCCCGGAACGCGGCGCCGGGCTCGCCGCCATCGGCCGCCAGCGGCTGGCCGGCCCGCGGCACTTCCTGGGGCAGCACCGGCAGGTCGAACTGCACGGCATGACCGCCCTCATCCTGCCAGCGGCCCTTGATGCGATCGGCGCCGGCGTTCTCCAGGCTCAGCCCGTCGTTGCTGCTGCCGGAGATCGTGCTGCCGCCGGACATGGTGCTCCAGGACCACAGGAACCCCCCCTCGGGGTCGACCGTCAGCTGCAGGCTGTTGCCCGGGTGGTCCATGAAGTCCCACAGGTCGTACTTGCCGTCCGCGGCGAACGCGACACGGTCGAAGGCCTGGTCGCTGAACACGATGCGGACGTTGCGGCCATCGCGCACGGCCATGCCGTCGGCCACGGTGCGCAGTTCGCCGGCGGCCTGGAAGCGGCCGCTCGCGCTGCCGTCGTCGGCCAGGGCGGTATGGGCCAGCAGGACGCTGGCAGCGAGGGCGATGCAGGTGGCAAGGGTGTTCATGGTTCCTCCGGTAGCGATGTGGCGCCGCCCACCGGCGCCTTCCCCTGCCCCACGCAGCAAGCGGCAGGCGGGGGCCACCTGGCACTGGCGACGGCGACGACGGATCGCCCGCGTCGCGGATGCCGGCCGGGCAGGGCGGAAGGCTGCACGCCATGGCGCCCGCCGGGACCGTGGCACGGGAGCGCTGGCGCTTGCCCCCTGCGCGCGCGCGTGGCACGGTTGCCCGACGCCACGCCAGGGTGACGGATGCATGGTGCCGGAAGAGCCGATCGACGCTGCACAGGACGGGGCCCAGGCTGTCGGCGACATCACGCGGATGCTGGGCGAGGCGCGCGACGGCGACCGCGCCGCCACCTCCGCCCTGTTCAGCGCGCTCTACGGCGAGCTCAAGCGCCTGGCACGCGGACAGCTGCACGGACCCGCACCGCCGATGCAGGCCACCTCCCTGGTCCACGAGGCCTGGTGCAAGCTGGCCACCGGTGCCGCCGTCGATGCCTGCGACCGTGAGCATTTCTACGCGGTCGCCGCGCGGGTGATGCGCCAGGTGGTGATCGACCACGTGCGCGCTCGCGCAGCCTTGCGTCGCGGCGGCGACCTGGTCATCGGCAGCCTCGACACCCAGGCGCTGCGCATGGCGGCCAGCCCGGAAAGCGACCTGGAGCTGCTGGCCCTGGACGAGGCCCTGGTCCGCCTGGCCGAGGTCGACCGCGATCTCGCCCGGCTGGTCGAGATGCGCTTCTTCGCAGGGCTGGAGCTGACCGAGATCAGCGCGTTGACCGGTCGCTCGGAACGTTCGCTCAAGCGCGACTGGCGTCGTGCGCGCGCCTTCCTGCATGCCCAGGTCGAGGACGGCGGCCCGACGGCCTGTTGAAGCATGACGTGGTGAGGGTTCGGTGATTCGCCAGTCCGACACCTGTCCGGACGGGCACCCGACCGCAGGACCGCTTGCGCAGGCGCCCTGCCAAGCGGCAGCCCCTGGCCGCTCCGGGCTTGCGCCGGCCGGGCCGGGGCGATAAGAAGTCCCTTGTCCACCCGCGCCGGGCGCCCTGCCCGCGGGGTATCGCCCGGGGAAGGCCAGGGATGGGAGGCAAGCCCGAACGCAGGTCCGCATGGCGACTCCACCGTGGCCAGTTGCTGGCGGCGCTGCTGGCGGCGCTGCTGCCGGGCGTGGCGCGGGCCCAGGATGCCGGCCCGGCACCCGAGCTGCTGCGCCAGCATGCCTGGCAGACCTGGAGCAGCGAGTCGGGCCTGCCGCAGATCTCCGGCAAGGCGCTGGCCCGCGATCGCAACGGCCTGCTCTGGGTCGGTACCGAGAACGGCCTGGCGCGCTTCGACGGCAGCCAGTTCGAGACCTTCACGCCGGGCACCACGCCGGCGCTGGCGGCAAGCTGGATCACCCACCTGCGCAGCGATGAAGGTGGCGCGATCTGGATCGGCACCCTGCGCAACCTCGCCGTGCACGTCGACGGGACGTTCCTGGGCAGTCCGGACATCGGCGAGGTCGGCGACCTGGCGGTGCTCGACGACGGCAGCGTGCTGGTCGGCGGTGCCTCGCTCTGGCGTGCCCGCATCGAGACCGGCGCGCTCACCCTGGCCGCCGAGCCCGGCTGGCACGGTCCGGTCCGCCGGATGCTGGTGCGCGAGGATGGCGGCCGCTGGCTGCTGCGCGGCCAGCGCGAGCTGTGGTGGTGGCCGCCGGGCGGGGCGCCTGAACCAGCGACCCTGCCGCCGGAGATCGGCCTGGTCTCGGCCCTGCTCGACGACGGCCGGACGCAGTGGCTGGGCACCGATGCCGGTCTCTACCGGTACCAGGATGGTCGCTTCGTGATGGACCCGGTGGCACCCGGCCAGCGCAGCGTGGCGGTCCAGTCGCTCGGCATCGATGCGTCGGGAACCCTGTGGATAGGCAGTTTCGGCGAGCTCGTGCTGCGTCACGCCGATGGCCAGATCGAGGCGGTCGAACCGGGCGCGCCGGAGGCGTTTCCGTGGATCGTCAGCTTCCTGGCGACGCCGGAGGGCGTCTGGCTGGGCAGCCAGTACCACGGCATCCGTCACTACTGGCGCCCGGGCATCCGGCGCCATGGCCAGCGCGACGGCCTGCCCGACCCGACCGTCTGGTCGTTCGCCATGGACGGCGAGCGCGTGCTGGTAGGCACCGATCGCGGCGTCGCGGCATGGTCGGGGGGGCGCTTCGAGCCCCTGCTGGTGCCGGAGAACCTGCCCCATCCGGCGGTCTATGCATTGCTTGCCGACCCCGGTGGACGGCTGTGGGCTGGCACCCGTGCCGGCCTGGTGCGCCGCGATCCCGGCGCCGCCGGCCTGTTCGTCTATGCCGCGCTCGACGGGGTCCAGGTGAACGGCCTGCTCGCCCTGCCGGGCCGTGGCGTCCTGGTGGCAGCCGCCAGCGGCCTGCTGCTGGCTGACGACACCGGGGTCGTCGAGCGCTACCCGGGCTCGCCACTGGGCGGTCGGCGCGTCCGTTCGCTGGTCCCCGATGCCGACGAGGGGCTGTGGATCGCGACCGAAACCGGCCTGTTCCGGGCCGTCGGCGAGCAGGTCGAGGCGGTGCCCGAGGCCGGGCTGGACGGCGCCTTCGTGACCAGCGTGCGCCTGCTCCCGGACGGCCGGGTGGCGGTCGGTAGTTACGACCGCGGCATCGCGGTCGGTCGCGGCCAGGGCCCCTGGCTGCGCCTTGGGCACGCCAACGGGTTGCCCTCGGACACGGTGTTCAACCTGTTCGAGCACGACGGCACGCTGCTGGTTTCCTATCACGACGGCGTCTATCGCCTGCCGGCCGCGTCGTTCGCGGAGGGCAGCGCGCCGGACATGCCGCGCAGCTTCGAGATGCTGCTGCTGGACCAGGGCGAGCGACCCGGCCGCAGCCGGATCCGCTGCTGCAACGGCGCCGGCAACGACAAGGGCATCCTGCTCGCGGACCGGATCCTGCTGCCGTCGCTGGCCGGCGTCGTCGAGCTGCCGCTCGATGCCCGTCCGGCGCCGCCGCCGCGGGCCGAGGTCCTGGAGCTGGTGATCGGCGGCCAGGCACGCGCACCGGCCCCTTTGGTGATCCTGCCGGTGGGCGTGCGCGATTTCGAGGTGGGGTTCCGGGCCGTGGACTTCCGCGATGCCGCGCGGCAGCGTTTCCGCTATCGGCTGGACGGTTTCGACGCCGCCTGGCTGGAGGTGGCCGGACGCCCGCGCGCCAGCTTCACTCGCCTGCCGCCAGGACGCTACCGCTTCCAGGTGCAGGCGCGGTTGACCCAGCAGCCGTGGGGGCCAACGGCCGGCTTCGAGCTGGTGGTGCCCCGGCGCTTCGTGGAGGGTTGGCCGTTCCGCATCCAGCTGCTGCTGGCGGCGATCGGCCTGGTCGCCGTGCTGTTCCGCTGGCGCCTGCATCGCCTGAACCTGCAACGCCTCGCCCTGGAGGCCAAGGTCGACCAGCGCACGCGCGATCTCGCCCTGGCCAACGCCCGCCTGGAATCGCTCAATCGCGACCTCGCCGAGGCCAGCCTGGTCGATCCGCTGACCCAGCTCCGCAATCGCCGCTTCGTGCTGGAGCGCATGCCCGGCCTGCTGGCGCAGGTCCGCCGGCAGCGGCAGGAGAGCGGCCGCGACCTGGTGCTCGGCCTGATGCTGGTCGACGCCGACCGCTTCAAGCAGATCAACGACCGTTACGGCCACGAGACCGGCGACCGCGTGCTGTGCCGCATCGCCCAGGCCCTGCGCGAGGCCGTGCGCGCCGGCGACGAGGTGGTGCGCTGGGGTGGCGAGGAGTTCCTGGTGGTGCTGCCGGGCGTGGCGCGCGCCGATCTGGTGGCGGTGGCCGAGCGTATCCGCACCGGCATCGAGGCGGCCCCCGGCGCTGCCGGCCAGCCGACCGGCGTCACCGCATCGGTGGGCGCGGCCGGCTGGCCGCTGTCGCCCGACGGCGGCGAGCGCCACGACTGGCAGGTCGCCCTGAGCATGGCCGACTTCGCGCTGTACCGGGCCAAGGATGCTGGCCGCAACCGCAGCGCCATGCTGGACATGGCCCTGGTGGCGCCCGACGCCTGGCCGGATCGCCCCGACGCCACCTTCCTGCAGGGCATGGTCGAGGCCCGGCGGCTGCCGCTGCGGATCGAGCCGACAACAGCGCCCTGACCCTGCACCTGGGAACTCTCGCCCAGGCCGATTCGAGCGCCGTCGGTCGCGCGCAGGTCCGCATCAGGCCCGGCGAGTCCGCTGCGTGCGCAGCCGCCGCGCCGGGCGGGCCTCCGCGGCCGCCGCCCACGGGTTGCCGGTGCCGGACCACGGCATCCGGGAGGGCTGCCGCATCGCCGAGGCGGCGTCTGTGGGCGGTGAGGGCGGTCAGGCGCCCGGCAGGGTCCTGCAGCCCAGGGCGCCGAGCAGGCTGTGCAGCGCCGGCACCTGGGCAAGCCACGGTGCGGCCAGGGTCAGTGCGCCTGCCAGGACCACCATCAGGCCCAGTCCCCGGCGGCTGCCGGGACGGGACAGTCGCCGGGCCAGGCGTGCGCTGCCCCAGGTCAGCGGCAGCACGGCCGGCAGGGTGCCGACGCCGAAGGCCGCCATGGTCAGGGCGCCGTTCACGGCATCGACGGTGAACAGGGCCACCAGCAACATGCTCCATGACAGGCCGCAGGGCAGCCAGCCCCACAGCGCACCCAGCGCCAGCCGCCGGGGCAGGGTGGTCGCCGGCAGCAGTCTGCGGCCCAGGGGTTGCAGACGGCGCCAGGCGCGCTGGCCGACGCCCGCCACCGCACGCAGGCGATCGCGGCCGTCGAGCAGACGCAGGCCGACCAGGACCAGCACCGCGCCGACGCCCAGACGCAGCATCCAGGCCAGGCGCTCGACATCGATGGCGTGCACCACGCCCGCACCCAGGCCGGCGATCAGGGCGCCCGCGGCGGCGTATCCGAGCACGCGACCCAGGTTGAGGCTCACGGCCACCGCGGCGGCCTCCCGGCCGGTGCCGCCGTCGCTGGCGGCCGCCAGCGAGGTGGCCACCCCCGAACACATGAGCAGGCAGTGCACGCTGCCGAGCAGGCCGGTCAGGGCGGCCGCGGACAGCGTCAGCAGGTCGATCGGCATCAGCGCGGCCGGTCCGGGTCGCCGCCGTCCTCGTCGGCGCCTGCGGCGTCATCGGGCACCGACGATGCTGGACGGTCGTCCTCGAGGATGCGCAGGGCCGGCGTGTCGAGGTCGTCGAACTGGCCGCGGTCGACCGCCCAGAAGAAGGCCCAGACCGCGATCCCCAGCAGCACCAGGCTGACCGGGATGAGGATCAGCAGGGCGTTCACCCGGACAGGCCCGGCGCAGGCCTGGGGGTTGGCGCCGCCCCGCGTGCCGGCGCGCCTTCCGGTGCGCGGGCGCTGCCGGAGCCGGCCAGCCGCAGGGCGTTGCCGGTGACCAGCAGCGAGGACAGCGCCATGCCCAGGGCGGCCAGCCAGGGCGTGACCAGGCCGAGCGCCGCCACCGGCAGGGCCACCAGGTTGTAGGCCAGCGCCCAGGCCAGGTTCTGGCGGACCACCCGGCGCGTCGACCGCGCCACCGCCAGCGTCTGCGGCAGGCGCACCAGGTTGCCCCCCATCAGCACCACGTCCGCCGCCCGGTGCGCGCTGGGCGCGCCGCTGGCCAGGGCCACCGAGACATCGGCGCCGGCCAGCACCGGCGCGTCGTTGACGCCGTCGCCGAGCATCGCCACCACCCGGCCCTGCGCCTGCAGGTCGCGTACCCGCGCGAGCTTGTCCTGCGGCTGCTGGCGCGCGGCATGGACCGGAATCGCCAGCGACCGGGCCGCGGCGGCGACGGCGTCGGGCGCGTCGCCGCTGGCCAGTTCCAGTGCCAGGCCTTGGGCGCGCAGGCGGGCGCAGGCCTCGGCGGCGTCGTCACGCAGGCGGTCGCCGAGCCGGAAGCGGGCGACCAGCCGCCGGCCATCGCCCAGCCACACGCCGGTTTCGTCGGCGTCGGATGCCGGCATTCCTTCGGCCGCGAAGCCGGCGCGTCCGAGCCGCCAGGCCTGGCCGTCGACCTCGCCCTCGATGCCGGCGCCGGCGATCACGCGCACGGCGTTCGCGGCCGGCGCCTCGATGCCGGCGAAGGCGCTGGCGATGGGGTGGGGGCTGTGCCGCTCCAGCGCGGCGGCGATGGCCAGCGCCTGCGCGGCATCGAGATCCGCGCAGGGCTCGACGGCGGCGAGGCGGAACTGGCCGGTGCTGAGCGTGCCGGTCTTGTCCAGCAGCACGGTGTCGACCCGCGCCAGCACGTCCAGGGCGTCGGCGCGCAGGACCAGCACGCCGATGCCGGCGAGCCGCGCATGGGCGGCGGCCAGCGCCGCCGGAATGGCCAGGGACAGGGCGCAGGGGCAGGAGATGATCAGCATCGCCAGGGTGACTTCGAAGGCGCGTTCCGGCTCGATCCGCCACCACACCGCGGCGATCGCCACGGCGCAGGCGATCAGCCCCAGGACGAAGCGGCCGGCCACCGCGTCGGCGAGACGGGCGGCGCGCGGACGTTGCGCCTGGGCGCGTTCGACCAGGCGCAGCAGGTCGGACAGCACGGTGTCCTCGCCGGTGCCGGTGACCCGCATGCGCAGGCCTTGTGCGACCGCCAGGCTGCCGGCCAGCACCGTGTCGCCGGCCGCGCGCAGCACCGGTCGCGATTCGCCGGTGAGCAGGGCCTCGTCGAGTTCGGCGGCAGCGCCGAGCAGGACGCCGTCCGCCGGCACCACCTCGCCCGCGCGGACCTGCACGGTGTCGCCGGCGGCCAGGGCGTGCAGGGGCACCTGGGCCACCCCGCCGCCGGAGCCTTCCCGCCAGGCCAGCGCCGGCCGGGCGCGCGCCAGCGCGTCGACGGTCGACTGCGCACGCTGCCTGGCCATGCGCTCCAGGTAGCGCGCGACCAGCAGGAACAGCACGAACATCACCGCGGCGTCGTACCAGACGTGCGGCCCGCCGCGCACCGTCTCGACCACGCTGGCCAGCCAGGCCAGCAGCACCGAGGTGGCGATCAGGGTATCCATGCCGAACCGGCGCAGGCGCAGCTCGTTGGCCATCCCGGCCAGGAACGGCCGGCCGGCGTAGAACACCACCGGTGCGCTGACCGCCATGGTCAGCCAGCGCAGCGCATCGCGGGTCGCCTCCGGCATGGTCCGGTGGAAATCCAGGTACAGCGCCTCGGCGAACATCATCGCCTGCAGGGTGCCGATGCCGGCCACAGCCAGGCGCTTGAGCAGGTCGCGGCGTTCGGCGCGACGAGCCTGTTCGGTGGCCTCGCCGGTGGCCAGGTGGGGCCGGTAGCCCAGCGCGGCCAGGCGATCCAGCACCGTGCTGAGCGGCGTGCGCTTCGGATCCCAGTGCAGTTGCAGGCGACCGGTGACGGCGTTCGCCTCGGCCTCCAGAACGCCGGGCAGCCCGGACAGCGCGCGGCCGATCAGCCAGGCGCAGGCCGCGCAGCGGATGCCCTCGACGACGACGGTGATGCGGCGCCCCTCGCCGTCGACCAGGCTGTGGCCGGCCAGCACGTCTTCGCGGTCCCATGCGGCGTGGTCCGGCAACTCGGGATCGGCGCGTAGCCCTGCGGCGGTGCGCAGCGTGTAGTAGTCGGCCAGTCCGGCTTCGCCGATCCAGCAGGCGGCGGCGCTGCAGCCATGACAGCAGAACGCCTGTGCCGCGCCGGCCACCTGCGCCGTGACCGCTTCCGCGGCAAGCGGCTCGCCGCAATGGAAGCAGGTGCCGGCGGCCATGCCCGGCGCTCAGCCGTCGGCGGGCAGGGCCGCCGCCAGCTCGAAGCCATCGCTGCCCGCGGTCAGCCTGCCGACCAGGCGCCAGCCGCCGTCCGCCGTGGCCAGCAGCAGATTCCAGTCGTGTTCGAGGTCGATGCCGTCCAGGCGCCCCAACCAGACGCCGGCGCCGCCCGGCACCAGCTCGAAGTCGCGGTCCTCCGATCGGCGGACCGGATGGGCCAGCGTCAGCTGCAGCCGGCCGGCACCGGCGGCATCGCCGGCCAGGGACAGGCGGACGGCACCGGTCTGCGGATCCAGGCTGGCCTGGCCGGAGAGGCCGAGCCGGGCGGCCTCACGGTCGGCGCGCAGGTCGCTGTCCTGGACCTGGGCGGTGCGTCGGACCGGATCGATGACCGCGTCGGTGCTGCCGGTCCGGGTGGCGATGACCACGGTGCTGATGCCGGCGACCACGGTGGCGAGCGGGATCAGCACCACCAGCCACAGCATGGCGCCGCCGCTGCGCGGGCCGGAGGATCGGGAGGAGTCGTCGTTGGCGTTCATTGCGGTGCGAAGAAAGCGGTTTCGTGCCGGACCACCACGGGCGGCTCGTCCAGGCGGGTGACCACCACGGTGACGTCGTGCCGGCCGCGCAGCGCGGCCGGGGCGCGCAGCGTGACCGGCAGTTCGAGGGTGGCCTCGGGCGCCAGGGTGCGCTCGACCGGCGCGCCTGCCATGGTCACCCCGTCCGGTGCGTCGATGCTGATGCGCACGAGGCGGTCGACGGTGTCCTTGTTGGAGATCTTCAGGGTGTAGGCGTTCTCTGTGCCGCCGTCGCCCAGCACCCGGTACAGGGCGTTGCGGTCGCGCAGCACGTCGAGCAGCAGGGGCGAGCGCTGGCTGATGCCCCAGGCCCAGGCGACCAGCAGGGCGAGCAGCAGTGTCGCATAGACGGCGATCCGCGGCCGCAGTACGCGGCTGTCCTTGCCGTCGACGGCGTTCTGGGTCGTGAAGCGCACCAGTCCGCGTGGATAGCCCAGCTTGTCCATCACGCCGTCGCAGGCGTCGACGCAGGCCGCGCAGGCGATGCACTCGTACTGCAGGCCGTTGCGGATGTCGATGCCGGTCGGGCAGACCTGCACGCAGATGGTGCAGTCGATGCAGTCGCCGAGGTCTTCCGGTGCGGCCACCACCGGCGCGCCCTCGTCCGGCAGGTCGAGCAGGCCGGTGGTGACGCGCACGCCGCCGCGCTGCGCTTCCTGGCGTGCGGCGCGGACCACCGCGGCCTGCGCCGGCGCCAGCGGCAGCAGGCCACGGGCGCGCTCGAGCACGCTGGCCAGGCCGCGCTTGCGGGCGCCGCGCGGTTCGCCGCGCAGCGGGTCGTAGGCGATCACCAGCGTGTTGCGGTCGAACATCGCGCTCTGGAAGCGCGCGTAGGGGCACATGTACTTGCAGACCTGCTCGCGCAGGAAGCCGGCGTTGCCCCAGGTCGCCAGCGCGTAGAACAGCACCCAGAAGGTCTCCCAGCCGCCCCACTGAAAGGGAACCAGGCGCGCGCCCAGCTCGCGAATCGGCGTGAAGAAGCCGACGAAGGTGAAGCCGGTCCACAGGGCCAGCACCAGCCACAGGCCGTGCTTGGCGAACTTGCGGCGGAGCTTGTCCAGGCTCCAGGGCGCGGCATCCAGGCGCATGCGTTCGCGGCGGTCGCCCTCGATCCAGCGCTCGATGCGGATGAACACCTCGGTCCAGACCGTCTGCGGACAGGCGAACCCGCACCACAGCCGGCCGGCCAGGGCCGTGAAGAAGAACAGGCTGAGCCCGGCCATGATCAGCAGCAGGGCCAGGAAGATGAAATCCTGCGGCCAGAACACCAGGCCGAAGATGTAGAACTTGCGCGCCGGCAGGTCGAACAGCACGGCCTGGCGGCCGTCGAAGGACAGCCAGGGGAACACGTAGAACATGCCCAGCAGCCAGATCACCGCGGCGATGCGCAGACGCTGGAAGCGGCCATCGGTCTCCCGCGGGTAGACCTTGCCCTCCGACTGGTAGAGCGATTCGCCGCGCTCGACGCGGATGTCGATCGATCCGGACATTGCTCAGTCGCGTCCCGGTCCGGGTGGACGATTGAAGCGGCGCGCCGGCCGCAGCAGGATCCAGGTGAACAGGCTGGAGGCCGCGGTGGCCAGCCAGAACGCGAAGAAGCCCAGGGTGTAGCCGGCCTCGCGACCGATCGGCAGGTCCACGAAGCTGATGTCGCGCAGGTCGATCGGATCGACGAAGGCGAACAGCACCATGGTCGCCACGCCGGCCGTGAAGAAGCTCGGCCACAGGATCGCCCCGAGCCGCTGCGCCAGCGGCCGGGGCGGGTGGTCGATCACGGGGTCGGGCCCGGGCCCGGTCACGGCGCGCCGCCGGCGTCCGCCGGATTGGACTGCGCCCAGACCCAGGCGGCGACCAGGCGGGCGCGGATCGGCCCGATGATGTCGCGGTGCGCGGGCATCTGGCCGTGGCGGCCGTGCTCGATGGCGTAGCGGATGCTGTCGACGCTGCCGCCGTACGTCCACACGTTGTCGGTGAGGTTGGGGGCGCCGAGCAGGGGGTTGCCCTTGCCGTCGATGCCGTGGCAGGCGGCGCACAGGGTATCGAAGCGACGCTTGCCGCTGGCCGCCATGCCGGGGCTGACGCGCTGGCCGGACAGGCTCTGCACGTAGACCGCGGTCTCGGTGATGGCCAGGTCGGAGCCCAGCGCCGCGCCCATCGGCGGCATCAGCCCCTCGCGGCCATCCATGATCGACGCCAGGATGGTGTCCGGATCGCCGCCCCACTGCCAGTCGCCGTCGACCAGGCTGGGGAAGCCGAGCGCGCCCCGCGCGTCGCTGCCGTGGCACATCGCGCAGTGGTTTGCGAACACCGAGCGGCCCAGGCGCAGGCCCTCCTCGTCGCGGGCGATGGCCGCCACGGGCATCGACTCGAAACGCGCGAACAGCGGCGCCAGGCGCGCCTCGTTCTCTTCGCGCTGGGCGTCGTGCTCGCCCTGCGATGTCCAGCCGCTGGTGCCGGGCAGGCCGCCCAGTCCCGGGTACCAGATCAGGTAGGCGATGCTGAACACGATGGTGATGTAGAACAGGTACAGCCACCAGCGCGGCAGCGGCTTGTTGTATTCGCGGATCGCGCCCTCGTCCCAGGCGTGGCCGGTGGTCTCGCCTTCGCCGGCGGCGGGCGCACGGCCGGTCCACCACAGCAGAACGACGCAGCCGACGATGTTGATCGCGACCAGGACAATGATCCAGGTGGTCCAGGCGGTACTCATGGCGATTTTCCGTTGTCGTCATCCAGGGGCAGGCGGGACGCCTGCTCGAAGTCCTTCTTGCGCTTGCCGCTCCAGGCCCAGGCGACCAGGCCGAGGAAGGCCAGCAGCAGCACCGCGGTCACGATGCCGTTGAACACGCCGGCGCTCATCACGGTCACCGCGTCCTGGGCGCGTGCCGGCCCAGGCCCTGCAGGTAGGCGATCACGGCGTCCATCTCGGTCTTGCCGGCCAGCGCCGACGGCGCGCCGTCGATCTGCTCGTCGGTGTACGGGTCGCCGATCATGCGCAGCGCGCGCATCCGCCGCTGCACGTCGCTGCCGTCCAGTTGCCGCCGGGCCAGCCACGGGTAGGACGGCATGTTCGACTCCGGCACGACGTCGCGCGGATTGATCAGGTGGACCCGGTGCCATTCGTCGCTGTAGCGGCCGCCGACACGGGCCAGGTCGGGGCCGGTGCGCTTGCTGCCCCACTGGAACGGCCGGTCGTACACCGACTCGCCGGCCATCGAATAGTGGCCGTAGCGCTCGGTCTCGAAGCGCAGGGTGCGCACCATCTGCGAATGGCAGTTGTAGCAGCCCTCGCGGATGTAGACGTCGCGGCCGGCCAGCTCCAGCGGCGGGTAGGGCTCGACGCCCGGCAGGGGCTCGATCGCCTCGGCCTGGTACATCAGGGGGATGATCTGCGCCAGTCCCCCGAAGGACACCGCGATGACGATCAGGATCATCATCAGGCCGACGTTCTTCTCGACCTTCTCGTGGCTCTTGCTCATGGGATGCGGTCTCCTCAGGCGTGCGCGGCCACCGGGACCGGAACTTCGTCCGGCACCCTGCGGGAAAGCGTCCAGGTCTTCCAGGTGTTCCAGGCCATCAACAGCATGCCGGCGATCACCAGCAGGCCGCCGAGCAGGCGCACCAGGTAGTACGGGTAGGTCGCCACCAGCGACTCCACGAAGGTGTAGGTCAGGGTGCCGTCATCGTTGGTGGCGCGCCACATCAGGCCCTGCATGACGCCGGCGATCCACATCGACGCCGCGTACAGCAGCACGCCGATGGTGTGCATCCAGAAGTGCACGTCGATCAGCTTGGTCGAGTACATCGCCTTGGTGCCGAACACCCAGGGGTAGAGCATGTACATGGCGCCGATCGAGATCATCGCCACCCAGCCCAGGGCCCCGGAGTGCACGTGGCCGATCGTCCAGTCGGTGTAGTGGCTGAGCGCGTTGACGGTCTTGATCGACATCATCGGGCCCTCGAAGGTCGACATCATGTAGAACGAGATGGCGACCACCATGAACTTGATGATGGGATCGGTGCGCAACTTGTACCAGGCGCCGCTCAGGGTCATGATGCCGTTGATGCCGCCGCCCCAGCTCGGCGCCAGCAGGATCAGCGAGAACACCATGCCCAGCGACTGCGCCCAGTCCGGCAGCGCGGTGTACTGCAGGTGGTGCGGGCCGGCCCACATGTAGATTGCGATCAGCGCCCAGAAGTGCACGATCGACAGCCGGTAGGAGTACACCGGCCGGCCGACCTGCTTGGGCACGAAGTAGTACATCATTCCGAGGAAGCCCGCGGTCAGGAAGAAGCCGACCGCGTTGTGCCCGTACCACCACTGCACCATCGCATCGACGGCGCCGGAGTAGACCGGGTAGGACTTGCCCAGCCCGGCCGGGATCCAGATGTTGTTGAAGATGTGCAGGATCGCGACCGTGATGATGAAGGCGCCGTAGAACCAGTTGGCCACGTAGATGTGCTTGATCCTGCGCCGCATGATGGTGCCGAAGAACACCACCGCGTAGGCCACCCAGACCAGGGTGATCAGGATGTCGATCGGCCATTCCAGCTCGGCGTACTCCTTGCCCTGGGTCAGGCCCAGCGGCAGGGTGATCGCGGCCAGCACGATGACCGCCTGCCAGCCCCAGAAGGTGAACGCCGCCAGGGGGCCGCCGAACAGCCGCGCGTGGCAGGTGCGTTGCACCACCCAGTAGCTGGTCGCGAACAGTGCGCTGCCGCCGAACGCGAAGATCACCGCGTTGGTGTGCAGCGGCCGCAGCCGGCCGTAGCTCAGCCACGGAATGTCGAAATTGAGGGCCGGCCAGTACAACTGGGCGGCAATCAGGACGCCGACCAGCATGCCGACGATGCCCCAGATCAGGGTCATGACGGCGAACTGGCGGACGACCTTGTCGTTGTAGCGCTCTACGGCGGCAGCGGTGGACATGGGCAAGGACTCCGGTGGATCGGCTGCAATGTTCTTCGATGGTCGGCGCGTGGGGCTTGACCTGGGTCAAGGGTACCCCCGGGTGGCGGTCAAGGGGCGCGCGAACCGGCGCGGGAAGCGGTGCGACCGCGCTGGCGCGCGGCCCCCCGCCCGGGCCTTCCATGGCCCGCCAGGCTGGCCCGTCGGCGGTCGCGCCGGCCTGGCCCGCGCCGGTCCGGCGCCGTCAACTCACGGAGTGCGCCGCAACCGGTCAGAAGCGGTAGCCGACGTAGGCGCCGAACACGATCGGATCGATGTTCACGGTGCCGACATCGGCGCCGTTGACGCGGACCTTGGTGTCGATGTCGATCCAGCGGGCGTCGAAGCCGACCAGCCACTTGTCCGAGACCCGGAAGTCGATGCCGGCGTGGGCGGCCAGGCCCCAGGACGCGCCGAGGTCCAGGTCGGTGCCGGCGATCGGGCCGGCGCTGCGTTCACCGGAGAACAGCGTGTAGTTGATGCCGGCGCCCAGATAGGGCTGCACGGTGCCGCGCGGATTGAAATGCCATTGCAGGGAGACGGTCGGCGGCAGGTGCTTGGTCGAGCCGGCGTGCGTGCCGTTGAGCTTGATGTTGTGTTTGAACGGCAGCGAGGCCAGGACGTCGAGGCCCAGGTTGTCGGTCAGCATCCACTCGGCCGCGAAGGTCGGCCGGGTGTTGGCGCCGACGTCGACGGCGAGTGCGCCCGCGGCGAGCGTGCCGTTGTCGGACTTCGGGTCGACCGTGTGCGCGCCGACGCGCAGGATCAGGTCGCCTTTCTCGTGGGCGCGGGCGGCAGGGGCGGCCGCCAGCGCGGCCAGGACGGAAACGGCGATCAGGGTGCGGATCATGGTGGAGCTCCAGTTCGGATCGATGGATGGATCAACTGGCGCCACTATGCGCCTGCGTACGGAGGCGCCGCTTGACCCAGGTCAAGCGGCCGTACGCCAGGTCCGGCGGCGTCGCGCCGCCGTCGCGATCAGTGCCGCAGGACGGGCAGGGCGAGGGATTCCAGGCGGCCCAGGTCGAGCAGCCGCAGGTCGCGCCGGTCGATCTGCGTCACGCCTTCGTCGCGGAACCGTCGCAGCACCCGGCTGACCGTCTCGGGTGCCAGGCGCAGGTAGTTGGCGATGTCGGTGCGTGGCATGGTCAGGTTGAACCGGGTCGGCGAGAAGCCGCGCCGCGCGTAGCGGCGCGACAGCGACAGCAGGAACGCGGCCATCCGCTCGTCGGCGCTGAAGTCGCCCGAGAGCAGGGCGGCCTTGCCGATGTCCTCGCTGAGCAGCCGGAACAGCCGGGACTGCAGGTCGGGGATCAGCGCGGCCAGCTCGCTCATGCGCCGGAACGAGAACCGGCACAGCACCACCGGCTCAAGCGCCACGGCGTTGCAGGGGAAGGACTGGGTATGGATGGCGTTGAGGCCGACCACTTCGCCGGGCAGGTGGAAGCCCAGCACCTGCTCGCGACCTTCCCGGTCGAGCACATAGGTCTTGACCGTGCCGCCCCGTACCGCGGCGATCGAATCGAACGGATCGCCCTCCCGGAAGATGTGCTGGCCTTCGGCGTACTGCGAGGTCTCGTCGACCAGCAGGGCCTCCACCTGGGCGACGACGTTCTCGTCGATGCCGTCGTTGCGGCACAGGTTGGTGAAGGCGCAGGTCGAGCAGGAGTGCGCGCGCCCGGTCGCGGCCTCCGGCAGCCGGGCCGGGTTCACGGCCATGGCCGCTCCGCGCCGGCGTGGCCGGCGTTCACACCGCGCGCGAGTACCGGGCCGGCACCTGGGCGGGTTGCTGCAGGTAGCGGTCGAAACATGCGCAGATGATACGCAGCAGCAGCCGGCCGCGCGAGGTGGCGCGGATCCGGCCCTGGCCGACCGCCACCAGGCCGTCCGCCGCCAGGGCCGTGAGCCGCGCCAGGTCCGGGGCGAAATAGCTTTCGAAATCAATCCCGTGGCGATCCTCGACGGCCGCGATCTCGACCTCGCCCTGGCAGATCAGGCGCTGGATGACGTCGGCACGCAGCAGGTCGTCGGCATCCAGTCGCAGGCCGCGCCACACCGGCAGGCGGCCGGCGTCGATCGCCGCCTCCCAGGCCGGCAGTTCGCGGGGATTCTGGCTGTAGGTCGCGCCGATATGGCTGATCGAGCTGACGCCCAGCCCGACCAGGTCGCAGTTGGCGTGGGTGGTGTAGCCCATGAAGTTGCGGTGCAGATCGCCGCGCGCCTGGGCGCGGGCAAGGTCGTCATCCGGCAGCGCGAAGTGGTCCATGCCGACGTAGACGTAGCCGGCGGCGGTCAGCCGTTCGATGGCCAGCGCCAGCAACGCCAGCTTGTCCTCGGGCGCCGGCAGGTCGGCCTCGTCGATCTGGCGTTGTGCCTTGAACAGGTCCGGCAGGTGCGCATAGCTGTAGACCGCCAGGCGGTCCGGACGGACCTCGACGATGCGGTCGAGGGTGCGGGCGAAGCCGTCGCGGGTCTGCCGGGGCAGGCCGTAGATCAGGTCGACGTTGACCGAGCGGAAGCCGCTGTCCCGGCAGGCCCTGATCACCTCCAGGGTTTCGGCCTCGGTCTGGATGCGGTTGACCGCGCGCTGCACGTCCGGATCGAAGTCCTGGACGCCCAGGCTGGCGCGATTGAGGCCGGCGCGAGCGAGCTGGGCGATCGCGCCCGGGCCGACCGTGCGCGGGTCGAGTTCGATCGAGAAGTCGCGGCCGGGGTCCCGGCTGAAGCTGAAGTGCTGTCCCAGGCTCTCGATGACCTCGGTCAGCTGGTCCGGCGACAGGAAATTGGGCGTGCCGCCGCCGAAGTGCAGTTGCACCACCTCGCGGTCGCGGTCGAACAGCGGCGCCAGCAGCGCCGCCTCGCGGACCAGGCGCGTGACATAGGGTGCCGAGCGGCTGAGGTCGCGCGTGATTACCCGGTTGCAGCCGCAGTAGAAGCACGGGCTGACGCAGAACGGCACATGCACGTAGAGCGACAGCCGCTGCGGGATCGGGTCGTCGTTGCTTTCCCGGGCGGCGCGCTCCAGGTCGCCGGCATCGAAGCCGGACTGGAACTGCGGTGCGGTCGGGTAGGAGGTATAGCGCGGACCGGGCCGGTCGTAGCGGCGCAGCAGGCCTGCATCGAAGGTGGGGACGGCGATCATGGCGCCAGTGTCCGTCGCCGCCCGCCCTGCCGCCTTGATCCGCGTCAAGTGGCGGCCGTGGCCCTTCAGCCTGGATGTCTCATGAGACCGCTACTGCGGCCGCCGAGCTTCGCGCCGGCCTCGCGACGCGCCCTCACGAAACTTCCAGGCCAGCCGGTCGTTGTTGCAGCGCGGCGTGACACGACCGCGCCGGCTGCGGAAAGTTCCGGTACCCAGGGGAGGGTAGCCCGTCGTGACTCCGGTCCGACGGGTTTTTCATTTCCGGTGGCGCCTGCGGCCCGGACCCTTGCCAGCGTCGCCCTCGGCGGTCATGGTGTCGGCGCCAGACGGGCAGACCAAGGAGACGCCATGACCCTGCATTTCGAACTGAACGCCCTGATCGCACTGATCGCCGGCATCCTGATCCTGATCCGCCCCCGCCTGCTCAACTACATCGTCGCGATCTACCTGATCGTGATCGGCGTGCTCGGCCTGATCCGCTGACCGAAAACCCGGTCGCCGGACCATGTCCGTGCAACTGCCGGGGGCGCTGGCCGATCTGGTCGGCCAGCGGCTGGCTGCCCTGGCCGGCGCAGGTCCGCCACCGCCCTGGCTGCCGCGCCTGTTGCTCGCCAGCGATTTCGCGTGGGACGTGCTGCGCGAAGACGCTGGACGGCTTGCGGAACTGGTCGCCCGCGTCGATGACCTGGGCGACCCGGCCACGCGCTGGCCGGGTGCCGGTTCGGACGCTGCCCGCGCCCTGCGCCGCTTCCGGCGCATGGAAAGCGTCCGGCTGGTGGTGCGCGACCTGACCGGTGCCGACGATGTCCGGGCCACGCTGGACGGCGCCAGCGCGCTGGCCGACTGCGCTCTGGACGTCGCCCTGGCGCTCGCCGTGGAGCGCGTCGCCGCCCGCCATGGCCGTTGCCGGGACGGGCAGGGCGAAGCGATCGCGCCCGTGCTGTTCGCGCTCGGCAAGCTGGGCGGCGGCGAGCTCAACTTCTCCTCCGACGTCGACCTGGTGTTCGCCTATCGCGGCGGTGGCGGGGACAGCGACGGTGCCCGGTCGCTGGCGCCCGATGCCTGGCAGGCGCGGGTGGTCCGGGAAACCGCCGCCCTGCTCGGCGAGATCACCCCGGACGGCTTCGTGTTCCGCGTCGATCTGCGGCTTCGGCCATTCGGCCAGTCCGGCAAGCCGGCCCTGCCGTTCCCGGCCATGGAGCAGTACTTCCAGCGCGAAGGCAGGGACTGGGAGCGCTACGCGTGGCTGAAGGCGCGCCCGGTGGCCGGCGACAGGGCGGCCGGCGCCGAGTTCCTGGACATGCTGCGGCCCTTCGTTTACCGGCGCTACCTGGATTACCCGGCGATCGATGCCCTGCGCGAGATGAAGGCGCAGATCGACCTGGAGGTGCAGCGCCAGGACCTGAGCGACGACATCAAGCTGGGGCCTGGCGGCATCCGCGAGATCGAGTTCCTGGTGCAGGTGGTGCAGCTGGTGCGCGGCGGACGCGACCCGACGCTGCGCCAGCGTGGGCTGCTGACTGCCCTGGCCGCCTGCGCCGAAGCCGGCTACATCGCGCCGGCGACCGCCACCATGCTGCGCGATGCGTACCTGTTCCTGCGCCGCCTGGAGAATCGCCTGCAGATGCTTCGGGACGCCCAGACCCAGGCGCTGCCCGAGTCGGACGTGGACCGCCTGCGCATCGCCCTGGCGCTGGATTTTCCGGACTGGTCGGCGCTTGCCGCGGTGCTGGCCGGGCACCGCGAGCGGGTGGCCGGCGAGTTTGCGCAGGTGCTGGCGCCGCGTGCGCGCGCCGGTGGCGATGCGCCGGCCGCCATGCTGGCGCTTTGGCGGGCGCTCGCCGAGGACCGGGCCGGGCCGGCACAGATCGGTGCCGCCGGTCTGTCGATCGGGGACGCCCTGCACGATCGCCTGCGCGCGCTCGCCCGCAGTCCAGGGGTGCAGGCGCTTTCGGCCCGGGCGCGCGACCGCCTGGACCGCCTGATGGCGACCCTGCTCGAGCGCCTGCGGGGCGCGCCTGGGCAGGACGAGGAAGCCGCCGCCATCGTCGAGCTGCTGCACGTGCTGCTGCGCCGATCCAATTACCTGGCACTGCTTGCCCAGCAGCCGCGCGCGCTCGAGCGCCTGTTCGCGCTGGCGCGGGGCAGCCGGGGTCTGCTGCGTCGTCTGGTCGAGCAACCGCTGCTCCTGGACGATGTCTTCGATCCCCGGGCACCGGCGCCCCCGGCGGGCGAGGAGATCGCCCAGGAACTGGTGCGCGCCGCGACCGGCGCCGGCGGGGACCCGGAAGCGGTGCTGGCGGCCCTCGCGGAGGCCCGCACCAGCCTGCATTTCCGGCTCGGGCTGGCGGCCGTCGACGGCACCTTGCCCGCGGCGTCGATCGCCGCCGGCCTGGCGGCGATCGCCCGCGGCGTGCTTGCCCAGGTGTTGCACCTGGCGCTCGCCGATACCGTGCGCAGCCACGGCTGGCCAACGGGAGGCGGACCTGCGCGATGCGGCCTGACCCTGGTCGGCTACGGCAGCGTCGGTGCCGGGGAGCTCGGTTTCGCCTCCGACCTGGACCTGGTGTTCGTGTTCGATGACGCCCTGGGCGCTGCCGAAACGGCCGGGCCACGGCCGATCGAGGGGCAACGGTTCTATGCCCGCGTGGTGCAGAAGCTGATCGCCTTCCTGGCGGTGCCGCTACCTGGCGGGCGGCTCTACGAGATCGACGCCCGCCTGCGTCCCGACGGCGCCAAGGGGCTGCTGGTCACCAGCCTGGACGGTTATGCGGCCTACATTCGCGAGCGGGCCTGGACCTGGGAGCAGCAGGCCCTGGTCCGGTCCAGCGTGGTCGCCGGCGACACCGCGCTGGCGGCGCGCTTCGAGGCGCTGCGCGCCGCCGCCCTGGGCCAGACCCGGGATATTCCGGCCCTGCGCGCCGCGGTCGCCGCGATGCGGGCCAGGCTGCGGGCGCAGCTGGACCGCTCGGCACCCGGCCGCTTCGACCTGAAGCAGGGCACCGGCGGACTGGTCGATCTCGAGTTCCTGCTGCAGTTCCTGGTGCTGGCCCACGGCCACGCCCACACGGCCCTGCTCGCCGGGCGCGGCAGCGCCGAGCTGCTGGTCGCCCTGCGGGACGCCGGTGTGCTCGACCCGGCGACCGTCCTGGCGCTGCTGCAGTCGCACGCCGAGCTGCTGTCGCGGGCCCTGGTCAGGACCCTCGACGAGCGGCCCCGGGTGGTGCCGCCCGACGCCGTCCTCGACGCGGCCCGGTTGCCGGTCACTGCCGCCTGGCAGGCGTGGTTGGGTGAGCCCGATGGCGCGCATCCGGGGGGCGCGCCAGCCGAGACCGCCCCTTAGTGTGATGTACATCACATTTTGATACCCTGCGCGGGCGGCGGCTTCGGGGAAGCCGGTCGCAGCGACCTGTGCGGCGACCCGGCCAGGCACCTGGCCCGGGGTCGTTGCGGCCACCCTTCGGACGACGCCATCCGTCCCGCCACCTGCCAGGAGAGACCATGCCTCGCGCCACCGTCCCGCCCCTGTTCCGACGCGTCCTGTCCGCCCTTGCCGCGGTCACCCTGCTCGCCGCCGGCGCGGCACCGGCGCTGGCCGGGGTGCCTTCCCAGTTGAAGGTGTTCAAGTACATCACCGGTGACGTCAACCCGCCTGGACTGTTGTTCAGCATCACCGTGAGCTGCGCCGACCCGGAGTACACGCAGACCCTCCAGGTGCCCTCGGAAGGAAACATCGAGCTGATCGACATCCCGACGCCGAACCAGTGCACGGTCACCGAGAATCTGCCGCTGCCGGCACCGCCGGATGGCTACGCCTGGAACCCCGACAACACGCCCCCGGCGCCGCAGACGGTGTTCGTGCCGACCGGCGAGGAGGTCGTGGTCAGCGTGTTCAACAACCTGTTGCCACTGGGCGGCAACGGCATCGTGCTGGTCGACAAGGTCGTGGTCGGCGGTGCCGCGCCGGGCGCGCAGTTCAGCGTCGACATCCAGTGCAGTTCGCCGCCGTTCGCGACCACCGTCCTGGTGCCTGCCGGCGGCTCGGTGCCGGTCGACGGCATTCCTGCGCCGAACACCTGCACCATCACCGAGAGCGGTGCGTTGCCGCCGCCGCCGCCGGGCTTCATCTGGAACCCGCAGAACACGCCGCCGCCGCCGGTCACGGTACCGCTCGCGATCGGCGGCACCGCCAGCGTCAGCCTGGTCAACACCCTGGTCGGCGTGCCGCCGCCCGCGCCGCCGCAGGCGGTGCCCGGGCCGGGGGGCTGGGCGCTGACCCTGCTCGCATTGCTGATGATCGGACTGGGGCTGCTGCGGGTTCGCCGTTCCGCCGCCTGAGCGACGCCAGCCCGGAACAATTCCCAGGGACCCGCAGCGAGGCCGTCGAGATCGCATCGTGGTGCGGGCCGCGGTGCGTTGGACAGCGAAGGCGCAGCCGACACGGCGTCGAACTGGCCAACGCGAGCGGACCGCGCGACGACGTGGCGATCGGCAGGCGCCGCAGCGGCCTCATGAGCTATCCGGGCCGGGCATCGGCCGCCGCCCGCATTCAGGGCGGCGTCGTCGGCAGGTCCAGGCGCTCGCGCAGCACGGGGGTGATCCTGGCCAGTTCCCGGACGGGCAGGACATGCCAGGCAGCAGGCTCCTCCCGGAGCGGGCGGATCCGGTCCAGCGCCACAAGCTCGCCGATCAGGCGGCCGACCCGGCCCGTCGGAGCGCGCGGCAGATGCACGTGCACCGGCACCCGGGTGGCGCTGGCCTCCGACAGGAGGTTGGCCGAGTCGGCCGTGCAGACCACGTGCTCGGCCCAGCCGAGCAGGCCGGCGTAGGGGTTGTCGCCATCGGCAGGCCCGGCCCAGAAGCGGCCGGGCAGGCCCGCCAGGCGCCGGCGCAGGTGGGCCGCCGGTCCGGCCGGCGTGCGCCGCGAACAGGTCACCAGGAGGCTGCCGCCCTGGCGCTGCAGCCAGCGCTCGAGCAGGTCCAGCATGCCGTCCAGATAGGCGCGATCCAGGCGCAGGGCGCGGGTCGGGCCGCCGACCAGCACCGCGATGCGGGGACCGGGCAGGCGTCCCAGGTCGGCGAACGCCTGCCGGCCAGCCGCCAGCCAGCCGTCGTCGATCTCGTTGAGGGCGCCCAGGGTGGTGACCACGTTGTCGCCGCGCACCCGGTCGTGCGCCGGCAGCACCAGGGCATCGTAGCGGTGCCTGCCGCGGCGCGGATCCAGGACCTGCACCACCCGCGTCGCGCCGCCGGAAACCTGGCGCAGACCGGCGGTGGCCAGGGCGGCGGCGCGTCCGCAGCCGACCGCAAGCGCAGGCCAGGGCGGCCCCAGGTCGACGGCCGACGTGCCGGTCAGCGCGCGTCGGAAGTCCGCCGGCCCGGAAGGTGCCAGCCACCGCCATGGCAGTCGCAGCGCGACCTCGACCTCCCGCATCGTCGCCTGGGGCAGCAGCGCCCGCGCCAGGGCGCGCGCCTGCCTCTGGTTGCCGGCAGCGGCATCGCTGAACACCCAGCAGGCCTTCATTGCGGCGTGTCCGGTGGGCGCTCCGACAGGGTTGCGGTGATGTCGAGCTGGGCGCGCGTGTACAGGCTGGCGAGCTGCCGCCACAGCACCGCCGCGATCGCCACCAGCAGCGCGAGCAGAACCAGGCCCGGTCCCGGCCCGACCGCGGCGATCGCGAACCCGAACACGATGAGCAGCAGCGGCACCAGCATCAGCACGAACAGCAGGTGACGAAGCAGGGCGCGACCGAACGGCCGGCCGCTGCCGACGCCGAGGTCGGCCAGTGCCATCGCCAGGGCGCGCTGCTTGCCGATCGCGTGGATGACGATCGGCAGGCACAGCACCAGGGCCGCGATCGGCACCGTCCAGGATGCGTGCGGCCAGAGCGCGTCGAGCTCGCTCCGGAACCGGTTGGCGAGCAGGCCGGCAAAGGCCAGCAGGGCCACCACGAGGGCCAGGTCGAGCACGATGTACAGGGTGATCCGGCGCAGGATGCGGCGGATCATGCGGCGGTCGTCCTCGGCGACCGCGCCCAGCGAATGCAGCCAGCGCTGGTAATAGCGTGCCGGCTGCTTGAGGGGTTCCGGCAGCCAGCGCGACAGCAGTCGGGCGAAGCCGTCGGAGCCGCGGATCAGGTAGGGGGTGAGGAAGGTGGTCACCGCCGAGACCGCGACCGTGATCGGGTAGAGGAAGCTGCTGACCACCCCGGCGGCGGTGCCGTGCTGGGCGATGATGAAGCTGAACTCGCCGATCTGCGCCATGCCCATGCCCGAGCGCAGGGCCCGTTGTGGCGGCGCCCCCGCCAGGAACGCGCCGAGCGCGCAGCTGCCGACCTTGCCGACCACCACCACCAGGGTGATCAGCGCCACCGGCAACCAGTACTGCGCCAGCACGGCCGGGTCGATCATCATGCCGATGGCCACGAAGAACACCGCGCTGAACATGTCGCGCACCGGCGCCACGCTGGCTTCGATGCGGGCGCCGGCGGGGCTTTCGGAGACCAGCACGCCGGCCAGGAAGGCGCCCAGGGCGATGCTGTACTCGAGCTGGTACGCCAACAGCGAGATCGCGAAGCACACGCCCAGCGCCGTGACAAGAAGCATCTCGTCGCTGTCGTAGCGGGCGACGAAGGCGAACAGCCGGGGCAGCACCAGCAGGCCGGCGACCGTGGTCAGGACCAGGAACAGTGCCAGCTCGCCCAGCTTGCCGGCGACCGTCTGCATGCTCAGCTGTTCGATGCCGCCGACCGCGCTCAGGCCCGAAAGCAGGGCCAGCATGGCGATCGCCAGGATGTCCTCGACGATCAGGGTCCCGAAGATGACCTGGGCGAACGGCCGCTCGGTCATCTTCAGGTCCTGCAGGGCCTTGATGATGATCGTGGTCGAGGAGATCGACAGGATCGCGCCGAGGAACAGGGCATCCATGGTGCCCCAGCCGAACGCCCGCGCCAGCGAGTACCCCAGCGCGACCATGGTGACGATCTCGACCAGTGCGACGATCACCGCGATGCGGCCGACCCGCATCAGCTTGCCGATCGAGAAATGCAGGCCCAGCCCGAACATCAGCAGCACCAGGCCGACCTCGGCGAACGCCTGGATGGTGTGGCCGTCGGCGATCAGCGGCCAAGGCGGCGTATGCGGACCGATCACCAGGCCGGCGATCAGGTAGCCCAGCACCACGGGTTGCCGCAGGGCGTGGCAGAGCAGGGTGGCCGCCGCCGCCACCACCAGGATGATCGCCAGATCCTGCAGGAGCGTGATCGGGTGCATGCCGGCATGCTATCAGGCGACCGGCGGCTGCCCGGCGTCGCTCGGGCGCGCCTGCGCGTCGGTGCCCGCGGTGGCCTGCGTCCGGTCTCGGGCACGGGTGCCTGCCGCTATGATCGCGGCATGAGCTTGCCGTGGCTGTCCTTCCTCATCCAGGTGCCGACCTTCGCCATCCTGGCCTGGCTTTTCGCACGGGGCCGGCCGCTACGGGTCTGGCTGCCGGCCTGCTCCGGCGCCCTGCTGCTGGCCCTTGCGGCGACCTTGGCAGGCCACGCCGCGGCCAGCGCCAGCCATGGCCCGATGTGGCCCCAGGTGCTGGCGGCGCTGTCCGGCTACGGTGTCTTCCTGGCCGCCCTGGGCCTGGCCTGGTGGCTGCCGCTGCGGGGTCGGCGCTGACACCTCCACGCCATCGCCACCGCCACCGCGTCATGTTCGCCGCAACGCCGTGAACCCCGTCCGTCCAACCAAGGAGTCGCCCCATGCGTAGTCTTGCCCTGGCCACCCTGCTCGTCGCGTCGACGGCGGCCCCCGCGCTCGCCATCGAGTACAAGGTCGATCCGCGCCACAGCCAGGTGCGCTTCACCTATTCCCACCTGGGCTTCGCCAACATCACCGGGCGCTTCGACACCATGGAAGGCAGCATCGTCTACGACGCCGCCGACCCCGGCGCCTCGTCGGTGACCATGACGGTCGCGATCGACAGCATCTCCACCGGCGTCGCCGCGCTCGACGACCATCTCAAGCGCGACGACTTCTTCGATGCCGCCGAACATCCATCGGCGCGGTTCGCCAGCACCGCCGTCGAGGCCGCCGGCGAGGACCGCCTCAAGGTCACGGGCGAACTCAGCATCCACGGCGTCACCCGCGAGGTCGAGTTCGACGTCACCGTCAACAAGGTCGGCACCCATCCGATGCGCAACGTGCCTGCCGCCGGCTTCGATGCGGTCGCGACCATCCGGCGCTCGGATTTCGGCATCGACAAGTACGTCCCGAACATCCCCGACGAGGTGCGCATCGAGGTGACCGTCGAGGCCCTGGGCAGCGCGGCGGAGTGAGCCCGGACGGCCGCCGCGCGCGTCCGGCGCGCGGCAGCCAGGCAGCCGCGTCCGCGGGCCATCCGCAGTCGCGGGCGAGGTGCGGGTCGGGGCCAGCAACGGCCCACCCTGCGCTTGCGGGACCGGCGCGCACGCGGACAGCAAGCCCGGACGTTTCGTGAGGACGCGCAGCGATGTCGTCGAGACCGCGTCGCGGTGCCGGCTGCGGAGCGCTGGACAGCGACGGCCCGGCCGACACCGCGTCGAGCTGGCCAACGGGAGCTGACCGCGCCTGGGCAGAATGATCTGCGACCGCCGTGGCGGCCTATCGGGACGTACGGGCCAGGCTCGGGCCCGGCGCCGGGGCGAGCCCCGGATTCATCCGCGCCCCTCGTTGTCCTGCCAGCGCAGCACGCGCCGGGTCAGCCAGTTGTAGAGCCGCTTGCCGCTGCGCCGCCAGGCGCGCGACAGCCAGGAGCGCCGCGCCAGCAGGCGCCGCTCCACCGGCGTCAGGTGCTCCGGACAATAGGTGCGCTTGTGCTTGAGCAGATGGCGGAGGTCCTCGCGCGCCAGGAGGCGGAACCAGCGCGAGCGCGGCGCGCCGATGCCGGCGATCTGGAAATCGACGATCGCCGGCCGGCCGTCGTCGCGGACCAGCCAGTTGGGTTCCTTGGCGAGGTCGTTGTGGACCACGCCGCGCGCCCGCAGTTGCCGCAGCAGCCGGTGCGCGGCGCGGAAGTAGTCCGGGTGCCGCGGCTGGCCCTGCTGCATGGGCAAGCCCGCGATGTGGCTGCGCTCCAGCGCCATGCCCGTCCATGACAGCAGGCGCGGCACGCCGTCGACATCGTGCAGCCGGCGCAGGGCGCGTGCCTCCCGGGCGGCGCCGCGGCGCGCCAGGGGCCGCAGCCACCAGCGCACGGCCGAAAGGTCGCGCCGGATCCGGGCATCGTCGCGGTCCTGGCAGAGCCAGATGGCGCCGAAGGCATCGCGCTTCAGGAGCGTGTCCATCGCGCCATTGTGCGGGTCGGTGCCGGTGCTGTCACCGTCAGCGTCGGCGCAGCCGTGCCAGGATCCGGCGTGCGAAGTGTTCGATGCGCCCGATCAGGCCGCGCGCCAGTGCCGCCTTGGCGCCTTCCAGCTGCGTGTTGAGGCCGGAGATGTCGCCGTAGAGGCGTTGCAGGTGCATGTCGCGACGCTTCAGCAGCACGCGCAGTTCCTGGACATCGGCCTCGTCCAGGACATGGCCGGAGCGGAAGCGGCCGGGCAGGGGCCGGTCGACGTAGATCGTCGAATGGGTGGGCGCCAGCTCTTCCGCGGGCCGCTCGCGGCTGTAGAAGTACAGGGCGATGGAGCGGCGGCTCTCGCTCTCCCGCCCGGGCGGAAGCCGGATCGGCGGGAAGGCGTGCCAGCTCCATTCGGTGGTCTCGAAGACGACCGCGCGGTTGAACAGCGGCGTGATCGTGCTGACCTGGTCGTCGTCGGCGCGCGGGTCGCTGTGCAGCTGCAGCGAGCCGCCCCATTCGTCCTGCCACTGGCGGTTGAGATAGACGATCAGGTTCAGGCGCCGGTGCCAGGGCTCGACCGGGTGCCGGTTGAAGTCGACGTGGGCATCCAGGTCCTGGCCGTTGCGGTTCTCATGGGTGCCGCCGCCGAAGTACCAGGGGTCGTAGAGCAGGTCCGGGATGCCGGTGGCGCGGGACAGCCAGTCCAGGAACGGACGCGACTGCACCAGGTCGTCCAGGGTCGCGTAGGCCGGGCCCAGTTCGCGGATCCGCTCGACGGTCGACTTGTTGCCGAGCGACCCGTCCTCGGCGACCGCGCTGCCCCGCTCGAACGGCGGAAACTGCGCCAACAGCGCGTTCGCGAACCCCTCGTCCAGGAACCCGTCGAGCACCAGGTGCCGGAAAGGACGCGCGGTGTCGAATCGCTTGCGCAGGGCGGTCGGGTCGGCGCGGTGGGGCGCTGCGATGGCGTCGGGCATTGGCGGGCGGGTCCGGGTAAGCCGTACAATGATGCCCGATCCGTCCCCGCCGTTCTAAGCCCCTGCCGGCCGCCCGACCATGTCCGACACCGCCCAACGCCAGGCCTGCGCCGTCCGCCGCTACGAGGTCACCCGCGAGGCGCTGCCGCTGAGCTGCCCGATGCCGGAAATGGCCCTCTGGAACGCCCATCCGCGGGTCTACCTGCCCCTCGAGGAGAACGGCCAGGCGCGCTGCCCCTACTGCGGCGCCGACTACGTGCTGGTCGAGCGGCGCGCCGCCGGGTGAGCCCCGGCCCGGACCGCCGGTCATCCCCGCGGCGGCACGGGTGACCCCGTGCTGACGGTGCTGCAGGTGTTGCCGGCGCTGGACAGCGGCGGAGTGGAGCAGTCGACGCTGGAGATCAGCGACGCCCTGGTCGCCGCCGGTCATCGCTCGGTGGTGGCCAGCGCGGGTGGACGCCTGCTGCCGGCGCTGCTCGCCGGCGGGGCGGAGCACCACCGGCTCGCGGTCGGGCGCAAGTCGCCGGCCCTGCTGCCGGCGGCGCTGCGCCTGCGGCGCCTGCTGCGGGGACTGCGCCCCGACATCGTGCATGCCCGTTCCCGGCTGCCCGCGTGGCTGGCCTGGTGGGCGCTGCGCGGCCTGCCGGACGGACAGCGGCCGCGCTTCGTCACCACTGCGCACGGCCTGAACTCGCCGGGCCGCTACAGCGCGATCATGGCGCGCGGCGAGCGCGTGATCGCGGTGTCGGCGACCGTGCGCGACTGGCTGCTGCGCCATTATCCCGTGCCGCCGGCGCGCATCGAGGTGATCCCGCGCGGCATCGATCCCGCGCGCTGGCGCTGCGACCTCGCCGATGCCGCCGCGTGGCGGGCGCGCCTCGAGCAGGCGCACCCGGCCCTGGCGGGCAGGCGCCTGCTTGTGCTGCCCGGGCGCGGCACCCGGTTGAAGGGCCACGTCGATGCCATCGCCGTGCTGGCCGGTCTGGTCGCTGCCGGCACCGACGCGGCCCTGCTGCTGCAGGGCGCCGCCGACACGGGGCGCCCGGCCTATCTTGAAGGTCTGCGCGCGCAGGCCGGCCGTCACGGCGTCGGCGACCGTCTGGTCATCGCGCCGGCCAGCGCGGACATCGTCGGGACCCTGGCCTGCGCCGACCTCGTCCTGCAGTTGTCGAGCCGGCCGGAGGCGTTCGGTCGCACCGTGATCGAGGCCCTGTCGCTGGGTCGGCCGGTGCTCGGTTGGGCCCACGGCGGCGTTGGCGAGCTGCTCGCCGAACTCTATCCGGAAGGTGCGGTGGCGCCCGGCGACATCGCGGGGGCAGTGGCGCGGGCAGGGGCCCTGCTCGCCGACGCGCCGCGACCCGGGCCGGTGCCCTACACCCTGTCCGCCATGCAGGAGCGCACGCTGGCGCTCTACCAGAGGCTGGTCGGGAGCGCTTCGCGATGAACGCCGCCCACGCCAGCGGCGGCGGACCTGTGGGTGGCGCGCCTCTGCCGTTCCCGGCGCTGGCGCCGGTCCTGCTGCTGTGGTCGGTGCTGGCCCTGCTGCCGGTCGGCCGGCTCTCGGAAGTGCCCCTGCTTGTGGCGGCGGGCTGGGGCCTGGTCCTGCTCTGGCGGGAGGGTTGGGACCTGCTTCGGCTGCCCGGCGTCCGCCTGGCCCTGCTGGCCTTCGCCGGCTACTGGTTGCCGGCGCTGGTGTCGGCCTTCGATGCGGTCGACCCGGGTCGTACCTGGGGCCAGGTTGCGGCGCAGTTGCGCTTCGCACCGTTCGCGCTGTTCGTCGCGGCAACGCTGCGCACCGCCGCGCAGTGGCGGTGGCTGCTGGCCGCCAGTGCATTGCTGGTGGCGGCCTGGGTACTCGACGCCTGGCTGCAGGCGCTGACCGGCGTCAGCCTGGGCGGGGCGATGACCAGCGACCGCCTGAGCGGCGTGTTCGGGGCCGGCAATCTCAAGCTCGGTGGCGTGCTGGCAGCGCTCTCGCCGCTGCTGCTGGCCTGGACCCAGCGGCGATTCGGACTGCCCGGGGTGTTCGCGGTCGGCCTGCTGCTGGCGGGCGTCATCCTGCTCGCCGGCGCGCGAGCGGCCTGGCTGGTCTACCTGCTGGTGCTGGCCGGCTGGTGCGTGCGGCCGTTCGCGGGCGGCAGCGGCCGGGCGATCGCGGTCGCCGGCCTGCTGGTGGTGGCGGGCGCGGGCATCGGGCTGGCTGCCTACCAGCTCTCGCCCAGTTTCGCCGAACGCTTCGACCGCACCCTGCACCTGGGCCGCGGCAGCGCCGGCGACCTCGATCACGCGCTGGCCGGGCGGCTGCCGATCTGGCGCACCGCTGCGGCGATGGCCCAGGCCCATCCGGTCAACGGCGTGGGCGTGCGCGGCTTCCGGCATGCCTATGCCGACCATGCCCGCCCGGACGACCCCTGGCTGGCGCAGGGCGTCGCCCTGCATCCGCACCAGCTCCTGCTCGAGCTGGCCAGCGAGACCGGCCTGTTCGGGCTGGTCTGCTGGGCCCTGACCGGCCTGCTCCTGCTCGCCGCTGGCCGCCGTGCGCCGCCGGAGGCCCGCGAGCGTGGCTGGCCGGTGGCCCTGGCCCTGCTGGCCATGACCTTCCCCCTCAACACCCACTACGCCTTCTACTCGAGCTGGTGGGGTCTGTTCTTCTGGTGGTTGCTGGCGGTGGCGATCGCCGTCCTGCACCTGCGGCCGGAACCGCCGCGATGAGCCGGCGGCCGTTGTCGGTGGTGGTGACCACCTTCAACAACGCCGCCACCCTGGCGCGCTGCCTGGACAGCGTCGCGTTCGCCGAGGAGATCGTGGTGCTGGATTCCGGCAGCCACGACCAGACCTGCGCGATCGCGATGGCGGCCGGCGCCCGCCTGTACACCGAGCCCTTCAAGGGCTACGGCGCCCAGAAGCAGTCGGCGATCGACAAGGCCAGCCACGACTGGGTGCTGCTGCTCGATGCCGATGAGGAGCTGACCGCGGCGGCCGCCGCCGAGATCGCCGCGGTGCTGCGGGCGCCGCGCGCCGACGGATACACCCTGCCGCGCCTGGAGTGGCTGTTCTGGCGCTGGCCCAGCGCCCTGGCCCGACCGAACCGCTTCCTGCGCCTGTTCGATCGCCGCCGGACGCGGATGGGCGACATGCCGGTGCATGCGGCGCCGCAGGTCGACGGCCGCGTCGTGCGCCTGCGTGCGCCCTTCCTCCACCATGGCGAGCGCGACCTGCACACCAAGGTCGACAAGCTCAACCACTATTCGACCGGCCTGCTCGCCGATGCGCGTCCCGGCAGGAACCGCTTCCTGCGCCTGCGCATGGTGCTGTATCCGCCGTTCGTGTTCCTGCGCCAGTACCTGTTCAAGCGCCATGTCCTCAACGGCAGCGCCGGTTTCATCGCCAGCGTCACCATGGCCTGGTATGCCTTCCTGAAGTCGGCCAAGCGGCTGGAGGTGGCGCGGCGGGGTCGATCCGCCACGAAGGGGCCTGACGCCGCGACGGTGCGGACCGGTCCGGATCACGAGTAGGAATTTTCCTACAACATCGCGCGCGCCGTTCCCATGACACGCCGGATGCCCACGGGCAGGCTTCCGCGTGCCGAGCGGACGGGAGCGACCACGGTGAAGCCGGATCCTGCGCGAGAAGAGGGGAAGCCGTCACCGGGGCGCACGCCGGATCGGCGATGTGCGGCGATTTCGCAGCGCCAGTCGCCCGCCCGGGTTGCGGCGGCGTCGCGCCCGTCCGCGCTGCGGGATGCGTGGGACAGAAAAGACCTACGGCTGCGAAAGATCGTCTTGCCCGGCGCCAGCGCTGGCAGCGGGACAGGCGAACGACATGACTTCGCCTGGCAACAACGTCGGCGGCGGGTGCCCGGCACAGGCCGGTGGCTTCGCCCCGGCAGTCACCCGCGTCCTGGTTGCGAGCGGGGCGTGACCGAGAAAGGGCGTTCTTCGGCATTCCTTGCCCGGGCCGGGCGAGGGCGGGCCGGATGAGGATCGAGGCGGGCGCGATGCGCCGCAAGGCAGGCGGGCGGGGCAGGGTGAGCGGGGCGGAACTGCGCTGGCGGTTGCATTGGTGGCTGAAGGCCTGCCGCGGGCTGGCCGCGGTGATCGTCTCTCTCCTCCTCAGCGGCCTGGTGATGACGTCCCTTGGGTCGGCGCCCTACGTGGTTTTCATCGACCTGGTTCCCGCCACCGGATCCGCGCCGGTCGACCGGCTGTCCGAGCTGGTGGAAAACGAGCTCAAGCGTCTCGGCGCCGACGAGGCCATCGTGGTCACTTCCGCGCCCGGTGATGGGGTTGAGACGGGAGCCTGCGGGGGCACCCTGCTCACCGCGCGGTTCCACCTGTCGCGAGGGGATGCGTCGGCCTTCTTCCGCAGCCTGCCTGCGCTGTCCGAGCGGGCCGGTGCGCCGATCTGCGGATGGGGATACAGGCAGGAGACGGATATCCTGACGTTGCGGACGCTCGCCGTTGCGAGTGGCATGCCGATCATTGCCTTGGCGCTGGCCATCCTGCTGGTTCGGGGTGGCGGCTCGTCGCGCCGGCGGCTGATCGGCACCCTGCCCGGCGTCGGGCCGGCTCTGTGGATGGGGACGCAGACGGGCGCGCTGTGCCTGTTGCTGCCACTGCTGGTGGTTCCGGCGATGGTCCGCCTGGGGGTGCCCGTGGATACGGCAGGCGACGTCCGGACCTGGGGTCTGGAGGAACTGGCGTGGCTCACAGTCATTCTGGTGCTCTGCGCGCCGCTGGTCGAAGAGTATGCCTTCCGAATGCGCTTCCTGGGGGCCGCCCGCAAGGCGGTCGGGCCGGGCAGCGCCCTGGTGCTCTCGGCCTTGGCCTTCGCGGCGTTCCACCTGCCGGGCACGATCGGTATGTGGTCGATCTACTGGGCGATCGGCATGGTACTGGGCCTGCTCTGGTTGCGCTCCCGTTCCCTGCTCGCCTGCTGCACTGCGCACGCCAGCTACAACGCCACATTGCTCGCCTGGTCAATCTGGGTCCGCTCCGGGACCTGAGGAGGGCGCTGAGGGTCAGTCGCCGCCCGGATTGCCCTGCCGGTACAGCACCACCCGCCGCTTGCCGGCCTGCTTGGCCTGGTACATCGCGGTATCGGCGCAGCGCAGCAGGTCGCTGGGCGTCCGGGCATGGTCCGGGAACAGGGCGATGCCGATCGATGCGGTCAGGACCGGGATGTCGCCGGCACGGTTTGCAGGCTCATCCGCGGGCCGCCGGGCCAGTGCCTCGGCAAGCGCGACCGCGGCGCCGCTCACCGGGGTGCCGGTGCTGAGCACGGCGAATTCGTCGCCGCCGATGCGTGCCAGCCAGGCCTGTCCGGACGCCGACCGGGCCAGGTGCTGGACGGCCTGCTGCGCGAACTCGACCAGGGCGGCGTCGCCGGCGTCGTGACCATGGTGGTCGTTGACCTGCTTGAGGTTGTCCAGGTCCAGGAACAGCAGGGCGAACGGGCGGGCGGGCTGCTCGGCGACCTGGGCCGCGAGGCGCTCGTCGAACGCGCGCCGGTTCGGCAGGCCGGTCAGGGTGTCCAGGTAGGCCTTGGCGGCGACCTCCTCGTGGGTCTGCCGGATCTGCGCGGCCATGCCCTGGAAGGTCCGCTCCAGTTCGCCGAGCTCGTCGCTGCGGCCGCTGTCCACGGCGATGTCGCGGTAGTCGCCGGCCTCGATCCGGCGTGCGGCGCCGGCCAGGCGCAGGATCGGCCGGACGATCTGGCGCTGGATCGACCAGCCGGCCGCCAGACCGCTGAGCATGACCAGCGCCAGCAGCACCGCCATGCCGGCAAGCCGCCAGCGGCTGGAGCGCGCCAGGCGCTCCTCCAGGCGGCGGTTGCCCGCCTCTATCGCCTGGTTCAGCGCCACCAGGTCCATGCGCACCAGGACCCCGCCAAGGACTTCGTCGCCGATCCGGATCCGGTGCGCGGCCTCGATGGTGTTCTCGTCGTCGCGAAGGGCGACCAGGTCGCCGGCGAGCGCGGTGCGCACCAGGGCGTTGTCCAGCGCATCCCCGTAGGTCGAGATCTCCGGGCTGCCGTCGTGGACGATGCGACCCTGGCCGTCGAACACCACCACGCGCTCGATCTGCGGCAGGTCCAGCGCGAACGCCAGCTGGTTGCCGATCGCCTGAAGGTCGAAATAGTACAGATCGTTGCTGAGCGTCCAGGCGAGCTGGCCGGCAAGCACCGAGGTGCGCTCACGGGCGCTCTCCGCCAGCAGATGCTGCTGGCTGGCCTGGCTCAGGCGCAGGGCGGCCTGCTGGCTGCCACGCTCGTACACCACCATGGCGCCCAGGGCCGCGAGCAGGACGCCGGTGACCGCGACGACCCCGGTCAGCACCTTGCGGCGCAGCCCCCAGCCCGGCTTCATTCGACCTCCCTTCGGACGCGCTCGAAGTCGCGCTGCATGCCGGTCAGGCCGGCGCGCAGGTCGGGGTCGATGGCGATGAATGCCGTGGTGCCGAAGAACGCGCTCAACGCCGGCCGCGCCTGCGGGTCGCCAGAGGCATCCAGCAGCAGTCGCCGCAGACGGTCGCGGACCGGGGCGGGCAGGTCGCCGCGCACCACCTCGAGGGCACGGGGAATCGGATCGCTGCGGTGGATCACGCGCAGGCGCTCGCGCAACGCCGGCGGGATGGCGCGTGGGTTGTCCCAGTCCAGGTCGCTGACCGCACCGGCGTCGACCAGGCCCTTGTCGATCCAGATCGCGATGTTGGTGGGCGTACGCGCGAACAGGTAGCCGACATCGCCTGGATCGGGCCGGTCGGCGATCGTCGACAGCGGTGCCAGCCGTTGCCCGGCGCGCAGCATGTCCGCTGCCGGCATCAGGTAGGCGCTGGTCGAGGCGACATGCTCGAAGGCGACGCTGCGGCCGGTGAGGTCGGCCAGGGTGATCGGCGCCGACGGCACGGCGCGCGCCAGCAGCAGGGCCTGGTAGCGGCGCACGCCGTTCCGCTCGGTGAGCAGCAGCGGCCGGGCGCCGGCCAGCCCCTGAAGCTGCATTGCCATGCCGGTGGTCTCGGTGACCCAGTCGACGTGCCCGCGCCGCAGGTAGCCGGCCATCTGGCGCAGGTCCCGAGCCATCAGGATGCGGCCTTCCCGGATGCCGAGATCCGCCATCCGCGGCACCACGTAGTCGAGCAGCGGCTTGAGCTGGGCGAAGTGGCTGCGCGGATCGTCGCTGATCCGGCCGAGGGTGAGCACGCCATCCGCCTGGGCGGCGAGCGTTCCGGAAAGCGCCGCGAGCGCCACCCAAAGGGCCAGGCGCTTGATCCAGCGTACGCGACTACGGGTACGACCCATGGAACCCCGCCTGACGGCAAGGATGCCGCCGTCGTGGCCCTACCTTAGCGCAGGCCGGGGGGGTCGGGCAGGGCCGGACCGGGCGCCGGACCGGCCAGGCGGTTTTGACGCACGGCGCCGCCATGCGGACAATAGGCGCCCTTCCCCCCGCGCATCCCCGGCGCACCCACCGCGCGCCCGGTCGCCTGCGCCCGAGCCAACCCCAGGATTCCAGCGATGAACTTCCACGAGTACCAGGCCAAGCAGCTGTTCGCCGAGTTCGGCATCCCGGTCCCGGCCGGCAAGGTCGCGGCCAGCGCCGACGAGGCCGTCGAGGTGGCGACCGCGCTGGGCGGCGAGGCCTGGATGGTCAAGGCGCAGATCCACGCCGGCGGCCGCGGCAAGGCCGGCGGCGTCAAGTACTGCAAGAGCCTTGAGGAGGTCCGCGCCGCCGCCGCCGGCATGCTCGGCACGCGCATGGAGACCTACCAGTCCGCCGGCGTCGCCCTGCCGGTCAACCTGGTGCTGGTCGCCGAAGCCACCGACATCGTCAAGGAGCTGTACCTAAGCGCCCTGGTCGACCGCGCCTCCAAGACCGTCTCCTTCATCGTCTCCGCCGAGGGCGGCGTCGAGATCGAGAAGGTCGCCGAGGAGAACCCCGACGCCATCCACACCGTCGAGGTCGACTACATCGAGGGCCTGATGCCCTACCACTGCCGCGAGATCGGCTTCGCGATGGGCCTGACCGTCAAGCAGGTCGGCATGCTGACCCGGATCATGACCGGCATCTACAGGCTGTTCATGGCCAAGGACCTGGCCCTGGTCGAGCTCAACCCGCTGGCGATCGTCAAGGGCGGCGAGCTGATGGCCCTGGACGGCAAGATCAACTCCGACGACAACGCCGACTTCCGCCATCCCGAGCTGGTCGCGATGCGCGACGTCAGCCAGGAGGACGCCACCGAGGTCGAGGCGGCGAAGCATCACCTCAACTACGTCACCATGGACGGCAACATCGCCTGCATGGTCAACGGCGCCGGCCTGGCGATGGCGACCATGGACGTGATCAAGCTCAGCGGCGGCGAGCCCGCCAACTTCCTGGACGTCGGCGGCGGCACCAACGCCGAGCGCGTCAAGGAGGCCTTCAAGCTGATCCTCGCCAACGACAACGTCAAGGTGATCCTGGTCAACATCTTCGGCGGCATCGTCCGCTGCGACCTGATCGCCGAGGGCATCATCAACGCGGTCAAGGAGGTCGGCTGCACGATCCCGGTGATCGCCCGCCTGGAAGGCACCAACGTCGAGCAGGGCCGACAGATGCTGGCCAACTCGGGGTTCGCCATCGAGCCCGCCACCGACCTCAACGACGCCGCCCGCAAGGCGGTCGCCGCGGCCAAGTAACCCGGAACCGCCCATCATGTCCGTACTCGTCAACAAGAACACCAAGCTCATCTGCCAGGGCTTCACCGGCCAGCAGGGCACCTTCCACTCGCAGCAGGCGCTCGACTACGGCACCCGCCTGGTCGGCGGCGTCACCCCAGGCAAGGGCGGCAGCGAGCACCTGGGCCTGCCGGTCTACGACACCGTCGCCGAGGCGGTCGAGGACACCGGCGCCGACGCCAGCGTCATCTACGTGCCGCCGCCGTTCGCGGCCGACGCCATCCTCGAGGCGGCCAGCGCCGGCGTGCGCGTGATCGTGTGCATCACCGAGGGCATCCCGGTGCTGGACATGCTGAAGGTGCACAACGTCCTGAAGAAGAACTACGAGGACACCTGGCTGATCGGCCCGAACTGCCCGGGCATCATCACCCCCGGCGAGTGCAAGATCGGCATCATGCCCGGCCACATCCACAAGCCGGGCCGGATCGGCATCGTCAGCCGCTCCGGCACGCTGACCTACGAGGCGGTGTTCCAGACCACCCAGGCCGGCCTCGGCCAGAGCACCTGCATCGGCATCGGCGGCGACCCGATCCAGGGCATGAACTTCATCGACGCCCTGCAGCTGTTCCAGGACGACCCGCAGACCGAGGGCATCATCATGGTCGGCGAGATCGGCGGCAGCGCCGAGGAAGAGGCAGCCCAGTTCATCGCCGATTCGGTGAGCAAGCCGGTGGTCGGCTTCATCGCCGGCGCCAGCGCCCCGGCCGGGAAGCGCATGGGCCACGCCGGCGCCATCGCCTCCGGCGGCAAGGGCACCGCCGAGGGCAAGTTCGCCGCCCTGGAGAAGGCCGGCGTCACCACCGTGCGTTCCCCCGCCGATCTCGGCGCGGCGATCGCCGGGCGGCTCGGCGCGGCCTGAGCCGGCAACAGTCGCCTGGCCGGCACGCCGCCTGGGCGCGCAGGCCAGGCGAGTCCCGAACGCGGCCTGGCCCGTCGGCGCTCCCGGCGACTGGCTTGCCTCGGCAATCCGTTGCCGCGGGATCCGATCGTCGTGATCGGTCCGGCGGTCGCAAGACGCGCCTTGCACGCCCCTTGGTCGGCCTTGCTCCGGCTTGCCTGTCCGGGCGCCCGTCTATGATGCCGTCATGAGCGATCCCTGGCCGCGCCGCATCGTCTGCCTCACCGAGGAAGGCACCGAAACCCTCTACCTGCTCGGCGAGCAGGACCGCATCGTCGGCATCTCCGGCTTCACCGTGCGGCCGCCGCGGGCGCGGCGCGAGAAGCCCAAGGTCAGCGCCTTCACCAGCGCGCGGCTGGGCGAGATCGAGGCATTGCGTCCCGACCTGGTGATCGGCTTCTCGGACATCCAGGCCGAAATCGCAGCCGAGCTGGTGCGGCGCGGCATCGAAGTGTGGATCGCCAACCACCGCAGCGTCGAGGGCATCCTCGCCTACATCCTGCGGCTGGGCGCTCTGGTCGGGGCCGGCGACCGTGCTGCGGCCCTGGTGGCGCGCGCGCGTGCCAACCTGGCCGAGGTGGCGGCGCAGGCCGCGGCCCTGCCGAGGCGGCCGCGGGTCTACTTCGAGGAGTGGGACGCGCCGATGATCTCGGGGATCGGCTGGGTGTCCGAGCTGGTCGGCATCGCCGGCGGCGACGACATCTTCCCCGAATGCGCGCGCGAGCCGCTGGCCCGCGGACGCATCATCGCCGATCCCCTGGAGCCGGCCCGGCGCGCACCGGATCTGGTGATCGGCTCGTGGTGCGGCAAGAAGTTCCGTCCCGGGAAGGTCGCCGCGCGACCGGGCTGGCAGGCGGTGCCTGCGGTGCGCGACGAGGAACTGCACGAGGTCAAGTCGGCGCTGATCCTGCAGCCGGGGCCGGCGGCCGTGCTCGAGGGCGTCAATGCGATCGCCGCACTGGTGCACGGCTGGGCGGCGCGGCGCGTGGCCCGGTGACTCAGAAGCCCAGGCGCTTCTCCGCCACCAGCCACAGCGTGGTCGCCAGCCGGTTCAGCGGCCACAGGGCCTCCAGGGGCCGGTTCAGCGCGAACAGCGCGTCGGCCAGCCGGCCGCCCGAGGCCGGCAGCATCTGGTGCCTGCCCCAGCGCAGCGGCAGGAAGCCGCGCGCCAGCAGGTGGTGGCGCAGCGGCGCCAGCCGGTAGCGCCGATGGTGCGCCTGTGCAGGGTGCAGGCGACGCGCCAGCCACTCGCTCCAGGAGGCGGCGTTGGGCAGGTGGGTCAGCACCAGGCGGCCGCCCGGCTGCAGCACGCGCCACAGCTCGTCCAGGGTGTGGTCCTGGTGGGCGACGTGCTCGAGGGTGCCGCCGGCGATCACCACGTCGAAACTGCCGTCCGGGTAGGGCAGCGACCAGGGGTGGCCCAGCGCGGCGTAGTGCATGCCGGATGCCGCGTGCAGCGCGGCGTAGGGGCCGGGCGCGACGACATCGCAGCCGTGCAGGTTGAGCCCGGCGCCCAGCTTGCGCCGTGCCAGCCACGCGAACACGCCATGCCGGCAGCCGAAATCGAGCAGGCTGCGAGACCCGGCGAGCGCGGACTCGATCTTCCGCCAGGCCTGGGCCAGCTCCGCCAGAGGTGCGCCCGGACGGGTCTTGACCGCCAGGTAGGGATCGTCGCCGGGCGTCGCCTGCGCGAAGAAGGCGGCCAGCGCCGCCTGCAGCGCGGCCGTGCCGTCGCGTGCGCCGGCCGGACTCACTCGCCGACGAAGCGGTGCTCGAAGCGCACCGGGATCGACCGGGTCGCGCCTTCCGGACGCACCTCCAGCTCGAAGCGGAGTTGCTCCTCGCCGCGGATCCGGAATTCGCCGACGTAGTAGATGGCGTCCTGGTCGCGCAGCTCGCGCAGTTCGATGTTGCCGACCTGGCCGGTCAGGGCGCGGCTGCGTGCCGTAATGCTGGCGGGCACCGCGGTGCCGCCGTCGTCGTCGCGCAACACCGCGATGTTGAGGAAGCCGCGCGTGCCGGAACGGGTGATGCCATAGCTGCGCGCCACCTCGGCCGACAAGGCCGTGGTCGGCAGGGCGTTGAAGTGCACCGTGTAACCGTCGGCGGACAGGCTGCGGGTCGGGTCGGCGGCGATGCCGGTGCCGGCCGCCACCAGGAGAAGGAGCGCAGCCAGCAGCGCGGCGGGACGGCGCGCGCTCGACCGCTCGGATCCGGAGGGGGAAGGCATGGCGGGCTCCTGGAACGTCATGCCGCGATCATACGCCCAGGGGAATGCCGCGGGCGGCAGCCGCCGGCTCAGCCCAGCGCCAGCCGGCCGGCCAGCTGCTGCAGCGGCTCGATCAGCAGGATGCGCAGCAACTGCACCGCCAGGATCGCGAACATCGGCGACAGGTCGATCGGCATGTCCGGCAGCAGGCGGCGGAACGGCGCCAGCAGGGGGCGGGTCATCTGGTAGACGAGGGGCACCGCGGGATTGCGGTTGTCGACCGGGAACCAGCTCAGCAGCACGCCCGCCAGCAGGGCCCAGAAGGCCAGCCACAGCAGCAGGGACAGCAGGTCGGCCAGGGCCCAGACCGCCAGCGCGGCGAACGGCGGCAGGCCACCCGCCAGGGCCGCGATCGCCGCCACCTTGGCCAGCGCGAGCAGCCAGGCGAGCAGCACGCCGGCGGTCTCGATCGGACCGAGCGGCGGCAGCAGCCGTCGCATCGGACCGATCGCAGGCTGGGTCAGGCGGTGCAGGACCTGGCAGAGCGGGTTGTAGAAGTTGGCGCCGGCCGCCTGCAGCCAGACCCGCAGCAGCACCACCAGGATCGCCAGGCCGAAAAGGGTGGCGATGAGGAAGTGGCCGGCGTTGGCGAACGGGCTCATGGCACCTCCGCCAGTTCGCCGCCGCGCCGCACCGCGGCGGCGACGGCGGCGTCGATCAAGGCGTCGAACTCCTGGGCGTCCAGCTCGGCCATGGCCGCGGCGGTGGTGCCGCCCGGGGAGGTGACGCGTCGGCGCAGGGTGGCGGGGTCCTCCTCGGCGCCGGCGGCCATCCGCCCGGCCCCCTGCGCGGTCTGCACCACCAGGGCGCGGGCGACGCCGGCCGGCAGGCCGTGCCGGATCGCTGCCGCTTCCAGGGCCTCGATGAGCCGGAAGAAATAGGCCGGGCCGGAGCCGGATACCGCGGTGACCACGTCCATCAGCGCTTCTTCGGCGATCCACGCAGTGCTGCCCACCGCCGACAGGACCGACTCGGCGAGGATGCGCTGTGCGGCCGTGCAGCGGCCGTTGGCGAACAGACCGGTGGCACCCTCGCCCAGCAGCGCGGGGGTGTTGGGCATGGCGCGGACCACCGCGCGGTCGCCGCCCAGCCACGCGTCGACCTGGTCGCTGCGGATGCCCGCGGCGATGGACACGAATACCGGCGCGGGATCGGGCAGCGCGGGCGCGACCAGGGTGCAGACGCCGGCCATCACCTGCGGCTTGACCGCCATCACCACCACGTCGGCGCCGGGCAGGACGGCGACGGCGTCGTCGCCCACGGTCACGTCGAAGTCCCGGGCCAGCGCCTGCCGGGCGGCCGCATCGGGGTCGGCGACGCGGATCCGGGCGCCGGGATGACCACGGCGGCGCAGGCCCGCGACCAGGCTGCGCGCCATGTTGCCGCCACCGATGAAGGCGATGTTCGGGGCCGGAGTCGGGTCGCTGGACGTCATGGACAGGCGGGCGATGGCGGTGCAGTCCGGATTCTAGCCCGGATACTTCTTTTGGCCGCTACTGCGAGACCCATAGGGGGTGGCCCGGAAGCATGCGCGCTTGGCGGCCGCGCTGCGCGCGCCCGCCAGGCAGCAAGACCGGACCGGGTGCGTCATCCGTCACCCACCACGGCCGCCGTGCGCCGACCTGCGGGCCTGATTGGCGTCGCGTCTCAGCCCGTTGCCAGGCGGCTTTACGTGAGTGCGACGACACCGCACTTCTCCCCTCCCCCGCCTGCGGGGGAGGGGCGGGGGAGAGGGCCGTCCCGGCCAGCGCACGCCGCTGGGCCGGCAACGATGCAGATCATGGCAAGCCCCGACCCTCTCCCCCGGCCCCTCTCCCACAGGGAGAGCAGCTGTGTTCGATGTCAACCCCCAGATGCCCGGTTGTAGACGCGCGCTGGCTGGTTAGCTGGCCGGGGCAAGCACCTTCCGGTAGTCCCGCAGTTGCGCGTTCAATCGCACGACGAGCTTCCGCATGCAGGCGGTCAGGGCCACCTTCGACGGTTTCCCGGCGGCCTTCAGACGCAGGTACATGTCCTTGATCGGCTTGTTGAAGCGGATCGCGCTCAGGGCGGCCATGTAGAGGGCCGCCCGTGGAGCAGCGCGGCCGCCCCGGATGCGGCGCCCGCCCACGCGTTTCTCGCTCTCGTTGGCGAACGGCGCCAGTCCGGTCAGGGCGGCGATCTGGGTTCGATGGGCCTGGCCCAGCTCCGGCACCAGGACCCGCAGGGTCGTGGCGACGACCCAGCCCACGCCCTTCTCGCCCTGCAGAACGGCGACGTCCGACTTGACCCCGGCATCCTTGGCCAGCTCGGCCTTGAGGGTGCGCTCGATGTGCTTGATTTCCTCGCTCAGGCGCTTGATCTGGCGCTTGATGGAGTCGGTGACCGCCTTGGGAAGGCGATGGCCCAAGCGGTTCTTTTCCGCGGTGCGCTGGGCAATCAGATCCAGACGGCGGTCCACCAGGGCCTGCAGGGTACGCAGGTGCGGGCTGGCAGGCACCCAGGCAGGGCAGTCGAGCTTCTCGGCAATGAGCGCCAGGACGGCCGCGTCGACCCGGTCGGTCTTGGCGAGCTTCCCGTGCCCCTTGGCAAAATCGCGTGCCTGGCGCGGGTTGATCCGCAGGACCTCGATTCCCGCCTCCACCATCACCTCGGCGATCGGCAGGTCGTAGTCCGCGGTGGCCTCGAGGGCAACCCGAGTGATTCCCAGGCGGATCAGCTCGGCCACCAGCGCCTTGTGCGCCGCAGGCGTCTGCTTGGCCTGCCACAGTCGCCCCGTTTGCTTGTCGCAGATGGTCAGGCAGTGCTTGCCGACGTCGATTCCCGCGTAGTGCATGTCTCGTTCTCCGAAGCCGATTGGGGTTCAGAGCACTCCCCCGTCACGACTCGGCCTTGCAATGCGTACGCGAGGTACTGGCAACTGTTCGAGCAAAGGACGGAGAATGAGGGTGCAGCGTGCCTTGCTCTCCCACGTGCGTATGACGTGTCACCACGTTCGGCACCAGGGGGTAACGGCACGCTGCACCCCGCTCCCGCCCGACTCCTGACAGATCAGGAGGCGGGCAGGAGGGAACATACAAGGGGAGCACAACGCGCTGCGGTCACCGAACACCGAGTCCTGGCCCTTGGTCCCCGATCCTGGGCTGAGACACGACGCCAATCGGGAGCTGCGGAGGGGCGACCGGACCGCCAGGCGCGACCGGCTCGGCACCCGGGCGAGTCAGGACAGGGCGTCGGCCAGTCGTCGCGCCTGTTCCAGCAGCTCGGTCGGCACCCGCGGCGCGTACTCGTCCAGGTGCTCCAGCACCGCCCGGGACTCGACCCGCCAGCCGTCGGCATCGACCGCCAGCAGGGCATCGAGATCGCCGGGGTCCAGTTCCAGGCCGTCCAGGTTGAGGTCGTCGGCGTTGGGAAGCAGGCCGATCGGCGTCTGCCGGGCGCCGGCCTCGTCGTCGCAGCGGCGCAGGATCCACTCCAGTACGCGCAGGTTGTCGCCGAAGCCCGGCCACAGGAAGCGGCCGTCGGCACCGCGCCGGAACCAGTTGACCTGGAAGATCTTCGGCAGGTTCGCGCCGGTGGTGTCGAAGCTCAGCCAGTGCGCCCAGTAGTCGCCGAAGTGGTAGCCGCAGAACGGCTTCATCGCCATCGGATCGCGGCGCACCACGCCGACCTGGCCGGTCGCCGCGGCGGTCGTCTCCGAGGCCATCGCCGCCCCCATCAGGACGCCGTGCGACCAGTCCCGGGCCTGGGTGACCAGCGGCACCAGGCTGCGCCGGCGGCCGCCGAAGATGATGGCGCTGATCGGTACGCCGTGCGGGCGCTCGGCGGCGTCGGTGTAGCTGGGACAGTTGTGCATCGACACCGTGAAGCGGGCATTGGGATGCGCAGCCGGGCCGTTGGCCGGGTCGTAGGGTCTCCCGCGCCAGTCGAGTGCCGGCTCGCCCTCGTCGAGTCCCTCCCACCAGGGCCGCTGGTCGGCGGTGACGGCGACGTTGGTGAACAGGGCGTCGCGGTCCAGCATCGCCAGGGCGTTCGGATTGGTGCCCGGGCCGGTACCCGGGGCGACACCGAAGAAACCGGCCTCGGGATTGATTGCCCACAGCCGGCCGTCGTTGCCGCGCTGCATCCAGCAGATGTCGTCGCCGACCGTCCAGACCTTCCAGCCGCGCTCGCGGTACGCCGCGGGTGGGATCAGCATGGCCAGGTTGGTCTTGCCGCAGGCGCTGGGGAAGGCGGCGGCGACATAGCGGGTCTCCCCGTCCGGACGCTCGATGCCGACGATCAGCATGTGTTCGGCCAGCCAGCCTTCCTGGCGGGCCTGCCAGGAGGCGATCCGCAGGGCATGGCACTTCTTGCCGAGCAGGGCGTTGCCGCCATAGCCCGAGCCGTAGGACTTGATGGTCAGTTCCTCGGGGAAATGCATGATGAAGCGCCGCTCAGGGTCGAGTTCGCCGGTCGAGTGCAGACCCTTCACGAAGCTGCCGTCGCGCTCGATGCGGCGCAGCGCGTCGCTGCCCATGCGGGTCATCCGGCGCAGGTTGGCGACCACGTAGGGGCTGTCGGTGATCTCGACGCCGCAGCGCGCCAGCGGCGACTCGATCGGGCCCATGCAGTAGGGCACCACGTACAGGGTGCGCCCTGCCATGCAGCCGTCGAACAGCGCGTCGATGCGGGCATGCGCCTCGTCGGGTGCCAGCCAGTGGTTGTTCGGGCCGGCATCCTCACGGCGCCGCGTGCACACGAAGGTCAGGTGCTCGACGCGCGCCACGTCGTCGGGATGGGAGCGGTGCAGGTGGCAGCCCGGGTGGCTGTCGGCATTGAGCGGCAACAGGTCGCCGCTGCCTAGCATGCTTTCGGTCAGGGCCCGGTCCTCGGTGTCGGATCCGTCGCACCAGTGGATGCGCGCAGGGCGGGTAAGTCGGGCGACCTGGTCGACCCAGGCATTGAGTTCGGGCAGCTTGCTGGACATGGGTGGTGGCAGGGCAGGGGGGAAAGAGGTGTCACCGGACAGTAACCTTCGCCTGCCGGGCGTGCAAACCGCCGGGCCGCGATGCGCGCGGGGGCGGAGGCTCAGGCCGGGGGGATCAGGGTGGCGATCGTGTGGTCGATGAACGCTTCGAACTCGCTGTGCTCGGCGAAGCGCGGTTGGCCGAGCTGCAGGGAAAGCTGCAGGAAGCCGGCATACACGCTGTAGGAGAGCAGGGCGCGGTGGCTGGCCTGCTGGCGGTCCAGGCCGATCTGGCGGAACGCGCGGGCCAGGAAGTCCAGGCGCCTGCGCACCACCCGGGTCATGATCGGCTTGACCAGGGGATGGTCCAGGGCCTTGAGCAGTTCGCCGTAGATGATGTGGGTGCGCAGCTCCTCGCTGACCCGCATGAACAGGCGGCGCAGGCGCTCGCGGGGGTCGGCGATCGGTTCGATGGCGTCGAACAGGTTCTCCTGTTCCTGTCGCTCCCAGCTCTCGATGGCGCCCTTGAGCAGGGCGTCGCGGTTCTCGAAGTGCCAGTAGAAGCTGCCCTTGGTCACGCCCAGGCGGCGGGCCAGCGGCTCCACGGCCAGCGACAGGACGCCGTGCGCGGCGATCTCGTCGAGGGCGGCGTTGAGCCAGTCGTCGGCGGTGAGCCGGACCTTCTCGGGCTGCGCGGCGGGGGCGTTGCGGATGGTCATGGCATTGATGGTAACCGGGCCGTCACGGCGCCGCGCGGCTGTGCCCGGTCGGGCGATTGACCTGTGCGCCGGGCCGCTCCATACTCAGGCGTATGGAAACGCCGGCCCCCGTCCTGCCCGAAGCTGTTCGCGTCCAGGCGGCCGACGCCCTGCTGGCCGGCGAGCGCCACGGCCGGACCGGTCGCGGCCTGCTGTTCGCCCACGGCCTGGGGCAGTCCCGCGGCGCCTGGCGGCGCAGCGCCGCACGCCTGGCGGGTGCCGGCTGGCAGGCCCTCGCGGTCGATGCCCGCGGCCATGGCGACAGCGGCCGCAATCCGCCCGACCAGCCTTACCGCACCGCCCAGATGGTCGACGACCTGGCCTGCTGGGCACGCGCCTTCGATGCGCCCCCGGTCCTGGTCGGTGCCTCCATGGGGGGGCTGACCGGCCTGGCCGCGCAGGCCCTGCACCGGCCGTTCGCCGCCCTGGTCCTGGTCGACATCACGCCACGCTGGGAGCCCGAAGGCGTCGCCCGCATCCTGGCGTTCATGCGCGCCCATGCCGACGGCTTCGAGTCGATCGAACAGGCGATCGACGCGGTGGCCGCACACCTGCCGCACCGGCCGCGCAAGCGCGCCGGCGCCCTCACCGATCTGCTGGTCGCTGATGCGGACGGTCGCCTGCGCTGGCATTGGGACCCGCGCCTGGTCGAGGACATCGCCCGCGATGGCGATGCCCGCCAGCACGAGCTGATGGAAGCCGCCCGCGCCATCGACGTGCCCACCCTGCTGGTCACCGGCGGTGCCAGCGACGTGGTCTCCGGCGAGACCATCGACGAATTCCTGTCGCTGGTGCCGCACGCCCGCCACCAGGTCATCGAGCACGCCCGCCACCTGGTCGCCGGCGACGACAACGATGCCTTCGCGCAGGCCGTGCTCGACTTCCTCACCCCGCTGCAGCTCAGGCCGGCGGCCTGAGACCCCGTTAGCTAGGAGTTCCACCATGATCAACCTGCTGCCCTTCCTGGTCCTGCTGCTGGTCGCCGGCATCGCCGCCTACCACCGCTGGCGCCTGCCGACCTGGGCTGCCGTGTCGGCGATCGCCCTGGCCGTGGTCGTGTTCGGGACCCAGGTGCACTGGCTGGCCGGTCTGGTCGCCGTCGTGCTGTTCGCGGTGGTCGCCGTGCCCCTGCTGCACCTGCCGACGCGGCGCCAGTTCCTCACCCTGCCCGTGCTCAAGCTCTACCAGCGGATGCTGCCGTCGCTGTCGGAGACCGAGCAGGTCGCGCTGGAGGCCGGCACGGTCGGCTTCGAGGGCGAGCTGTTCACCGGCCGGCCGGACTGGAGCGTCCTGCTGCAGCAGCCGGCGCCGCGACTGACCGCCGACGAGCAGGCCTTCATCGATGGCCCGGTCGAAGAGCTGTGCGCGATGATCGACGAGTGGCGCATCAACCACGAGCTGGCCGACCTGCCGCCGGCGATGTGGGAGTTCATCAAGAAGCACCGCTTCTTCGGCATGATCATCCCCAAGGACTTCGGTGGCCTGGGCTTCTCGGCCTACGCGCATCACCGCGTGCTGGTGAAGATCGCCTCGATGTCGGGCACCGTGGCCTCCACCGTGTGCGTGCCCAATTCGCTGGGACCGGCCGAACTGCTGCTGCACTACGGCACCGACGCCCAGAAGCAGCATTACCTGCCGCGCCTGGCGCGTGGCGAGGACATCCCCTGCTTCGGCCTGACCAGCCCGACCGCCGGTTCCGACGCGACCTCGATCAGCGACCACGGCATCGTCGAGAAGCGCATGGTCGACGGCAGGGAAGTGCTGGGCGTCCGCCTGACCTTCGACAAGCGCTACATCACCCTGGCGCCGGTCGCCACGGTGATCGGCCTGGCGTTCCGCCTGTACGACCCCGACCGCCTGATCGGCGAAACCGAGGACGTCGGCATCACCCTGGCCCTGCTGCCGCGCGACACCCCCGGTATCGAGATCGGCCGTCGCCACTTCCCGCTCAACGTGCCGTTCCAGAACGGTCCGATCCACGGCAAGGACGTGTTCGTGCCGATCGATACCCTGATCGGCGGCCCGGCCTACGCCGGCCAGGGCTGGCGCATGCTGGTCGAGTGCCTGTCGGTGGGCCGCTCGATCTCCCTGCCCAGCAACGCCACCGGCGGCGTCAAGATGGCGGCGCTGGCGACCACCGCCTACGCGCGCATCCGCAAGCAATTCAACATGGCGATCGGCCACTTCGAGGGCATCCAGGAAGCGCTGTCGCGCATCCTCGGCAACGCCTACGCGATCGGCGCGCTGGCGCGCTCGACCGCGGCCGCCGTCGACCGCGGCGAAAAGCCCTCGGTGCCCTCGGCGATCGCCAAGTACCACACCACCGAGCTGGGCCGCGAGGTGATCAAGGACGCCATGGACATCCATGGCGGCAAGGGCGTGATCCTGGGCCCGAAGAACTACCTGGGCCGGGCCTGGATGGGCGCGCCGATCTCGATCACGGTCGAGGGCGCCAACATCATGACCCGCAGTCTGATGATCTTCGGGCAGGGCGCGATCCGCTGCCATCCGCTGGTCCTGAAGGAGATGCAGGCGCTGGCCGAGCCCGACCCGGGCCGCCGCCTCGCACTGTTCGACGGCCTGCTGTTCGCGCACGTCGGCCTGGCGGTCAGCAACGCCGTGCGGGCGTTCTGGCTGGGCCTGATCCACGCCCGGGTCGGCCGTTCGCCCGCGCACCGCGACACCGCCAAGTACTTCCGCAAGCTGGACCGCTACGCCGCGGCGCTGGGATTGACCGCCGACATCGCCATGCTCGCCTTGGGCGGCAAGCTCAAGATGAAGGAACGACTGTCGGCCCGCCTGGGCGACGTGCTCAGCGAGCTGTACATCGCCTCGGCCGTGCTCAAGCAGTATGAGGACCAGGGCCGGCCCGAGGCCGACAAGCTGCTGCTGGCCTGGACCATGCACGACCGCATCCACCGCATGCAGGTGGCGCTGGCCGGCTTCATCGACAACTTCCCGGTGCGCTGGCTGGCCTGGTTCATGGCCTTCCTGGTGTTCCCGATCGGACGGCGCGAGCGCGCGCCGTCCGACCGTCTGGGCCGGCGCCTGTGCACCCAGCTGCTGGCGCCCTCGGAGACCCGCGACCGCCTCGCCGAGGGGGTCTACCGCACGGCCAGCGCCAACAACGAGGTCGGTCGCATGGATGCCATCCTGCCCCTGGTGATCCAGGCCGAACCGGTCGAGCGCAAGTTCGTGAAGGCCTTGCGGGGCGGTGCCATCAAGGCGCTGGATCCGGCCGGGCAGCTCGCCGAGGCGGTTGCTGCCGGGGTGCTCAGCGAAGCGGAAGCCGAGCTGCTGGCCAGGGCGCGCGAGGCGGCGATGGCCTTCATCCACGTGGACGACTTCGACGCCGCCGACCTGCGCGCCGGCAAGGGCGCCCGCGAGGACCGGCCGCCCCTGCGTACCGTCGCCTGATCCCCGCGCCGGCCGGGTCCACGACCCGGCCGGCGCGCCGGCGTTGCCGGACGCGGCCGACCGTGGCAAGGTCGGAGCCGCCGCAGCCGGGAGGGCGGTCCTGCGATGGAAGACATCACCAGCCTGATCGGCATGGCGCGCGAAGGCGACAAGCCCGCCGCCGAACGGCTGTTCGCCCTGCTTTACGAGGAGTTGCGGCGCCTGGCCCGGCGCCAGGTGAACGGGCCGGACCCGCCCATGCATGCCACGTCCCTGGTGCACGAGGCCTACTTCCGGCTGGCCCGGGAGGGCGCGCTGGCGGTCAACGACCGCGAGCATTTCTATGCACTGGCCGCACGGGTCATGCGCCAGATCATGCTCAATGCCGTGCGCGCGCGCGGTGCCGCGCGCCGCGGCGGCGGCCTGCGGGTCGAGGCGCTGGACACCCAGGCGCTGCGGGTCATCGCCGGCGATGAGCTGGGCGAGCACGTGCTGGAACTGGATGCAGCGCTGGCCAAGCTGGCCAGCCTGGAGCCGGCCCTGGAGCGCCTGGTCGAGCTGCGCTTCTTCGCCGGACTGGAACTGGCCGAGATCGCCGTCCTGCTCGACCGCTCCGAGCGCTCGCTGAAACGCGACTGGCGCCGCGCCCGGGCCTTCCTCTACGCCGAGATCGCCGGCCGGCCGGAGGATGCCGGTCCACCGCCCGCCTGACGGCGGCCACCGGCGCGGCAGAGAATCCCGGAACGATGGCCAGCCAACAATTCAGACTGCTGCGCCGGCGCCGGTTCGGACCGTTCTTCGCCACTCAGGCGCTGGGTGCCTTCAACGACAACGTCTTCAAGAACGCGCTGGTCATCCTGGTCGCCTTCCACCTGCCTGGCATGAGCGAAGGCCAGGTGAACTTCTACTCGAATCTGGCGGCCGGGCTGTTCATCCTGCCGTTCTTCCTGTTCTCGGCACTGGCCGGCCAATGGGCCGAGCGCCAGGAGAAGTCGGCCGCGATCCGCGCCGTCAAGGCCATGGAAGTGGCGATCATGGCCGCCGCCGCGCTGGCCCTGTGGCTGCAGTCGCTGCCCCTGCTGCTGGCGGTGCTGTTCCTCACCGGCCTGCAAAGCACCCTGTTCGGGCCGCTCAAGTACTCGATCCTGCCGCAGGCCCTGCGGCCGCGGGAACTGGTCGGCGGCAACGCCCTGGTCGAGGCGGGCACCTTCCTGGCGATCCTGCTCGGCACCCTGCTGGGCGGCTGGCTGATGAACGTGGCCGGACATGGCGCGGTGCTGACCGGCGCAACCGTGTTCGTGCTGGCGCTGCTGGGCTGGTGGGTCTCGACCCGAATCCCGCTGGCGCCGCCCACCGCCCCCGATCTGCGCATCGACTGGAATCCGCTGCGTGCCTCGCTCGCCATCCTGGGCCACCTGCGCGGCCGCCGCGCCGTGCTCAACTCGGTGCTCGGGGTGAGCTGGTTCTGGTTCTTCGGCGCCCTGTTCCTGGCCCAGCTTCCAAACTACACGCGCATCAACCTGGGCGGCGACGCCACCGTCGCTCCCCTGGTGCTGACCCTGTTCGCGCTGGGCATCGGCACCGGCTCGCTGCTGTGCGAGGCACTGTCGCGGCGGACCGTGGAGATCGGCCTGGTGCCCCTGGGTGCCCTGGGCATGACCGTGTTCGGCATCGACCTCTACCTGCAGCGTCCCGGTGCCGCGCCGGTCGCCGGGCTGGACTGGTGGGCCTTCCTGTCCGCGCCGGGCAATCTGCGCCTGTGCCTGGACCTGCTGCTGATCGGCGTCTGCGGCGGCCTGTTCACGGTGCCGCTGTATGCGCTGATCCAGCAGCGCTCGCCGCGCGAGCTGCTGTCGCGGATCGTCGCCGCCAACAACATCCTCAACGCCCTGTTCATGGTGGCCGCCGCGGTGCTCGCGATGGTGCTGCTGCAGGCTGGCCTGGGCATCCCGCAGCTGCTGCTGGTGCTGGCCCTGCTGAACGCCGTCGTGGCCATCTACATCTTCACCCTGGTGCCGGAATTCATCGCCCGGTTCCTGGCCTGGGTCGTGATCCGGCTGCTGTACCGGCTGCGCGTGCAGGGCATCGACCAGGTGCCGGACCAGGGTCCGGCGCTGCTGGTCTGCAACCATGTCAGCTACATGGACGCGATGCTGGTCCTGGGTGCGGTGCCGCGGCCGGTGCGTTTCGTCATGTACCACAGGATCTACAACGTCCCGGGCCTGCGCCAGCTGTTCCGCGCGGCGCGCGCCATACCCATCGCTGGCGCCCGCGAGGACCCGGCGGTGATGGAGGCGGCCTTCGCGCAGATCGACCGGGCGCTCGCCGAGGGCGAGCTGGTCGGCATCTTCCCGGAAGGCGGCCTGACCACCGATGGCGAGATCGCACAGTTCCGCAAGGGCGTGGAGCGCATCCTGGCGGCGCGGCCGGTGCCGGTGGTGCCGATGGCGCTGCGTGGCATGTGGTCCAGCATGTGGAGCCGGCGCGACACGCGCATGGGCCGGATGCGTTTGCCGCGCCGGTTCCGTGCCAGTGTCGAGCTGGTCGCCGGGTCGCCGGTCGCCGCCGCCGAGGCCAGCGCGGAACAGCTCGAGATGCGGGTGCGGGAACTGCGCGGCGCGCGCGCCTGAACCGCAGCACGCCGCGACGCCGAACTGGCAGGCCAACGCCGCGCCCTGGCTCAACAGCCCGGCAGCCCGCTCGCGCACTGGAAGCCATTTTCGAACAGGCGGTCCTCGACGTACAGCCAGACCTGGCCGCGCGGCGGCGGCGGTTGGCCGAGGATGCGATGTCCTGGCACCCCAACGGCCAGGGTCCGGCCGGCCACGTCGAAGTCCAGGCTGCTACCGAAGCGGGCGTTGTTGTGGGTCGGCGTGTTGCCGGCCGGGCGCAGCTCGCCCCAGTACTGGTTGAGACTCCAGTCGCCGGCAGGAAAGCGCCGGATCTCGGCCAGGCCGACCTCGGGCCGGCCGCCGCCGACCGAGGGCGTGCCGGGCGCGCCGACCGCGATCAGGTTGTCGAAGCCCAGGGCGAGCGCCGCCCCGAAGCGCAGACCGTTGCCGATGCCGTCGGGCACGTTGGCCGGGCCGCCGCTTTCCTGGAGCAGCCAGGCCCAGGTGCCGGCGGTGTTGGTCAGCGTGTAGCGGCGCACGGTGCCCGGTCCCGGGAAGGTCTGGACGCTCGAGTACCGGTTGTTCGGTGCGCCGACCAGCAACTCGTTGCGGTTCATCGCGACCGCCGCGCCGAAGTTGGCGAAGACGGCATCGTCGCTGCCCAGCGCTGCCGGTCGCACGGTCGCGTTCAGCGTCCAGGTCGGCGCCGCGATCGCACGCTGGTAGACGTACGCGCTGCCGCGCGGCAGAGGGGTGCCGGCAAACACCGTGTTCGGCGCACCGATCGCCAGCCGCACGTTGCCCGGCTCACCGACGAAGAAGGTTCCCGGTTCGCGCAGGGCCAGCGCCCAGCCGAAACCGAAGACGTCCGGACCGGGCTCGAGGATCGCCTCGGGCTCGCCGAGCGGGAAGGTGTCGTTCGCAGCCCGGCGCACGACGCGTACCTGGCCGGATCCGCCGCCGTCGGTCGCGCAGCCGATCGCCAGGTAGTTCGCGCTGAGCGCCAGTGCGGCCCCGCAGCGCCGGCCCGAACCCGATCCGGACATGGTTCCAGAGCCATTGAACGTGACGCCCGAGAAGCGGTTCGTGTAGACCTGTCCGCGCCGTTCGACGCCCGCCGTCGCCATCTCCGGACAGCCGAACGCCAGGTGCGGGAACCGCAGCGCCACCGAATGGCCGCAGCGCGAGCCCGGCTGCGCGCCGGAGGTGCCATTCGCCTGCAGCCGGCGCTGGCTGAGCGTCCACTGGTTGTCCGCACCGCGCCGGAACAGGAACACGGCGCCGTGCGGGCCGGTGCCGTGGGTGTCATGCGTCCACACCGTTCCCGGTGCGCCGACCGCAAGCCAGTCGCCGTCGATCGCCACGCTGTAGCCGAACTCGGGGCCGTCCGGCGCATCCTGCGGCGGCAGGTCGGAATAGTCGCCGACCAGGACCTGGCGGCGGATCAGGCCATGCACGGCCGCGAGGCCACCGCGCAGGGCCTCATCGTCACCGGCCGCGATCTCGGCATCGACCTGATCGACGATGGCGGCCTGGACCTGTTGCCATGCCTCGGCATCGAGGCCGTCCGGCGGCGCCTCGCCGGCACGGGCGGGCGGTGCCAGCAACAGCGCGAGGGCGGTCAGCAACAGCGCGATGGCGGTCAGCAACGATGGTGTGTTCGATCTGGCGTGCATGGTTTTCTCCGCGGGCATTCCGACCCGTCTGGCAGTCTCCACACCGGTTGTGGCGGCCCGGGGCCAGCCGTCGTCATCTCCTTGCGTCCGGCAAGCCGAAGCCGCCACCCGGCCGGACCCGGTTGCCTGTCGCTGCTCAGCAGCCCGGCAGGCCGGAGCCGCAGCCAAGGCCATTGGCGAAGATGCGGTCGGGTCCGAACAGGATCACCTCGCCCCAGGGCGCCGGGATTTCCGCGAACGGCGCGCCTACGGCGGCGGTGTCCGTCGCGTTGTCCACGGCAACCGAAGTACCCAGCTCGGCATAGCGCGGAGCCACCAGGGCGGCGGCGTTCCAGTGCGCCACCGGGACGTAGATCGCCGGCTGGGGCGTCGATCCGCCGCCCACGCGCTGGAACCGGTGCACGCGTCCCTCGTAGTTGTCCTGGCCGGAGGCCCCGGGTTGCCCCACCCACAGCCCGCCCTGCGTTCCCGAACTGCTGGTCGCGACCGCATGGCCGAAACCGCTGTCGGGCTCGGCCAGGCCGCTCGGCGGCAACACCGAGGTGCCGGTGCTCCATAGCGACCCGTTGAAGTCGAACGCCAGTACCCGGCCGCCCTCGCTGCTGCCCGGGCAGCCGACGAACCAGTCGGCGGCCCCCAGGGCGACACTGGCACCGCAGTTGTCGAAGGCTTGGGCACCGCCGGGTCGGCTGCGCGACAGCTCCTGCGCGAACGAACCGCCGGCGGCGAGACGGCGGAAAAGGTAGGCGATGCCACCGACGTTCGCCGTGCCGCCGTGGTTGTACCGGGGATCGCCCACCGCGATGCGCACCAGCCCCGACGGGGCGCGGAACAGGGCGACACTGCGTCCGAAATCGCCGCCAGCCGGCGGGCCGGGGTTGGCAAGGGTCTGGACGCGCTGCCAGGTCTCGCCGCCATCGAGGGTCGGCACGCGCTGGAAGACGTCCACCGTTCCATTGCCGCCGGTGCAGCCGCTGACCGCCCAGGTGGTCTCGACCTCGCCGGTTCCGTGCATCGCCACCGACGTCCCGCAACGCTGGGAGGCGGCCTCGCCCAGTACCGACTGTGCGTTGCCGTACTGGCCGGTCGCCGGGTCGCGCTCGAAGAAGGTGGTCCGTCCACGGGCGAACAGGCCGCCGCCGGTGTGCTCCGGGCAGCCGATCACTGCATGGCGGCCGCGCAGCGCCACCGAGGATCCGCAGCGGGCGCTCTCGCCCGAACCGAACAGGATGCGCTGGCGCTGTTCCCACCGGGTCGGACTGACACGCTGGAAGAGGAACGCCGCGCCGCGCACCTGGCCCGAGTTGTCCATTCTGGCCGGGACACCGACCAGCAGCCAGTCGCCGTCCAGGGCAACGGCGCGACCGAACTGCACCTCGCGTCCCGGGGTGTCGTTGACGCCGTCCAGCACGGGCTGCACGATGTCCAGCGGCACCAGCGGGCCCGGTCCGCTGGTGGTCGAGCGCCCGGGATGCGCGTCCATCGCGATCAGGGGTCCCGCTTCCGGTGCCATTGCTGCAGCGACCGGCGCGGGTTTGCTTGCCTGAACGGCGGTCGCCAACAGCATCGGCACCAGGCCGCTGCCGATGGCGCGGAAAAGCGACGGTCGCGGGTTTCCCTCGCGGATCGCATGGATGATGGGCATCGCCAGATTCCTCCGAAGTGCCTGCCGTTCTCGGCAGCCTTCCCTGTCCAACACCGCAAGGGGCTTGCGCGGGCCAGGTGCCCGGACCTGGGTGCTCCCGAGGCGTCGGGCAGGGCTGGGCGCCAGAGCGTCCTGTCCCGTCCCCTGCCGGCCGCATCGCGGCCGTGGTTGGCCCCCGGCCGTCGCGGAACGGGTGGCTTGCGATGGGCGTTCGAGCGTCTACCATCACAGGGCGGGCCCGTCCCGGGAGAGGGCATGACTGCGGTCGACAACCAGACCTGGAGCCGGATCGCCGGGCTGTTCGACGAACTGGTCGAACTCCCCGAGGTCGAGCGCGCCGACCGCATCGACGCGATCGCCCGGGAGGAGCCGGCGCTGGCCCGCGAGATCGCACTGCTGCTGCAGGCGGACAGCGCGGCAGCGGGCATCCTGGAGGCGACCTTGATGGAGGTCTCCCCGGACCTGGCCCGAGCCGCCACGCCCGGCGCCTGGGAGACACGGGCCGGTACGGAATTCGGTCCCTACCGGCTGCTCACGGCCATCGGCGAGGGCGGCATGGGCGAGGTCTGGCGCGCCGAGCGCGCCGATGGCGCCTACCGGCAGGAGGTCGCGATCAAGCTGCTCAAGCGCGGCCTCGACACCCAGGCGATCCTGCGCCGCTTCCTGCAGGAGCGCAGCATCCTGGCCCGCCTCGAACATCCCGGGATCGTCCGGGTGTTCGACGGCGGCATGAGCCCGGACGGTCGCCCGTGGTACGCGATGGCCTGCGTCGAGGGCACGCCGCTGATCGCCCACGCCGCCAGCCATGGCCTGGACCTGCGCCAGCGCATCGCCCTGCTGGCCCAGGTCGCCGATGCGGTGGCCTACGCCCATGCCCGGCTGGTGGTCCATCGCGACCTGAAGCCCGGCAACATCCTGGTCGATGAGCAAGGGCAGCCGCACCTGCTCGACTTCGGCATCGCCAAGCTGCTGGAGGACACCGGCGAGGGCACCGTGACCGGCAGCCAGGTGCGGGTGCTGTCGCCGGCCTACGCGGCACCCGAACAGATCCTCGGCCAGCCGGTCGGCACAGCGACCGACGTCTACGCGCTCGGCGTCATCGCCCACGAGCTGCTCACCGGCGTCCTGCCGCACCGGCGCAGCTCCCGCGATCCGGGTGTGCTGGCCGGCGAGCTGGGGCAGGTCACCGCGGTCGGACGGGCCAGCCAGACGATCGGCCATGGCGATGAGAAGGCGCTCGAGCGGGTCTGGGGCACAGGCATCGACAGCCGCCGACTGGCGCGCCAGGTGGCCGGCGATCTCGACCTCGTTCTGGCGACCGCATTGCGGCCGGAACCGGAGCGTCGCTACGCCGGCGCCGCCGCCTTCGCCGCCGACCTGCGCGCCTGGCTGGACCGTCGACCGATCGCCGCGCGCCCCGACAGCGCCGGCTACCGCCTGCGTCGCTTCGCCCGTCGTCACGCCGCCGGGGTCGTCGCCGGCAGTCTGGTGGCGATCGCCCTGGTGGCGGGGCTGGCGCTGGCCCTGTGGCAGGCCGGCATCGCCCGCGCCCAGGCCGAGCGTGCCGAACAGCAGGCCCGACGTGCCGAGGCGACCAAGGACTTCGTGGTCTCGGCGTTCGCCGGCCTGAATCCGACCGCCGCGCGCGACGGCAGCCAGTTGCGCCTGACCGACTTCCTGGACGCATTGTTGCGCCGGTTGGACGGCGCCCTGGCCGACGCCCCGGAGGCGCGCATCGAGCTGCGCACCGAGCTGGCCAAGGCCCTGCAGGAGCTGGGCGAGCTCGACGCCGCCCACGCCGCGTTCGCGCAGGCCGAACGCGAGGCGCTGGCGCAGCCGACGCTGTCGCCGCAGGCGCTGGGCATCCTGCTGCATTCGGTCGCCGTCAACCACCAGCGCCGCGGCGACCTGGACGCCGCCGAACGCGATCTGCAGCGCGCTGTCGCCGCTCTGTCGGGCGAGGCGCCCGGCATCGCCCGGGAACGCATTGCGGCGCGCACCACCCGCGCCTACCTGGCGATCGACCGTGGCCGTTACCGGGAGGGACTGCGCGAGTACGAGGCCATCCTCGAGGATCGCCGGAACCTGCTCGGCGTCGAGGACAGCCGGATGGCGGTCGACCACATGAACCTGTGCGTGTCCCGCTGGTGGCTGGCCGACTATGCGCGTGCCGAGCAGGATTGCCTGCGCGCCTGGGCGCTGCTGGAGAGCGATGCGCAGTCGCCGAGGGCGAGGTTCGCCTGGGTGGGCAACGCGCTGGCGCTGGTGCTGGGCGCGCAGGGGCGATGGCAGGAGGCCGAGCAGGCGTTCGCCGGGGCCCTGTCGACCGTGCGGCAGACGCTGGGGGACGACCATGCGATGGCGAAGCTGGTGGCCATCAACCAGGCGGCTGTGTGGCTGGAGCGGGGCGACCACGCGGCGGCGCTGGACGGCATCGATGCCGTGCAGGCACAGCCCGGATTCGCCAGCGTCGCCGGGGCGACGCAACGCTCGGCGCTGAGCGTCAGGCTCGGCGCCCTCATCGGCCTGGGGCGACTTGCCGAGGCGGACGCGCTGGTGGCCCGATTGCGGCCACCGGACATCGGTTCCGAACCCGCCCTGACGCTCAGCGAGCTGCGCACCGACCGGCGGCTGGCCGAGTTGCTTCTGCGCCAGGGGCATCTTGCCGAGGCCGGCGTGAAGATCGAAGGGGTGGTCGAGGGCTATCACCGGCTCGATCTGCCGGATCATGACGATCTCGCGCGTGCCCTGCGGGTCCAGGCGGAAGTCGCCGAGCTCGAAGGCGATGCCGCTTCCGCCGCCCGGCTGCGCGGCGATGCGCGCAGGCGGGCCACCCAGACGCTGGGCGAGTCGCATCCGCTGGTCGTGGCGCTCGGCGGCGACTGACCGGTGATCGGGGCGGGCCGTCGCGCAGTCCGCGGCCGGATCTGAGATGGTCTTCCCCGTCTGCCTGGCGCACGGCCAGGCGTCGCTCAGGCGGGATCCACCTCGACCCGGTTTCGACCGGCCTGCTTGGCCCGGTACAGGGCGGCATCGGCACGGGCCAGCCAGGTCGACCAGGTTTCCCCGGTGCGCAACGGGGTGCCCCCGATCGAGACCGTGACGTCCGGGGCCACGGCCTGCAGGCCCTCGTTGATGCGCAGGTGCATGGCCGACAGCGCCTGATCGGCCTGCCTGCCCGACAGCCCCCGCAGCAGCACGACGAACTCCTCGCCGCCGAACCGGTAGAGGCCATCGGCGCGTCGGATCTGGCTGCGCAGCACTTCGACCAGGGCGACCAGAACGCGGTCGCCGGCTTCGTGGCCGCTGCTGTCGTTGACCCGCTTGAAGTGGTCGAGGTCGAGCACCGCCACGGTGGACACCGGGCCGCCGCCGCGCAGTGCCTGCACCGCCGTTTCGAGGTCCCGTTGCAGCAGGCGGCGATTGCCCGCGCCGGTCAGGGGATCGTGGCTGGCCAGCAGTTCGAGCTGGCGCCGCTGGGCGGCGTAGCGCGCTGAGAAGCCCCAGGCGAACAGCGTCACCAGGACCGCGCTGACCGTGTACACCAGGCGCTCGGCGAGATCGCCGAACAGGTCGCCGCGACTGGCGATGGTGCCGATGATGACCAGGTTGACGGCGCCCGCCAGTTCCCGACGTGTCAGCACGAAGTTCAGCCACAGCACCAGGTAGCCCCAGTAGGCGCCGGTGCGGCCGAACACGAAGGTGCTGGCCAGGCAGGCCAGGCCGCAGACCACCACGAAGGCGGCCGCGGCGGGCGCGCTGTCGCGGCTGCGCAGTGCGACCGCCACGACCGTCGCCAGCGCGAGCACGATGACGACGTTGGCGGCCGCCCCGATCACGTTGCCCGAGTGGAAGCGGTACACCGCGAACAGCGCGATGGCGAAGATCGCCAGGCCGCCGGCCGACACCATGATCGCCAGCACGAAATCCTGGCGCAGCCGCTCGGCCAGGCCGGCTCCCTGGCCGCGTTCGGCATCGCGGGCTGTTGCCGGCGCCATGCGCAGTCTCCGGGCCGGTCGGGTCGGCCCCTCCAACGGGCCGATCATGCGCCCGCGACGGGTCGACGGCAATGGCCGGGGGCAGCAGGTCGCACGGGTGGATCACGCCAGCGCCTGAAGCATGGCCCCTGCGGCCGCTTCACGGTGTGTATCAGCTCAGCGACGCAGCGCGTCGCTGCGGAACGCCCCTCAGCCCCCGGAGACTCTCATGCCCCGCCATCGCGCCATCGCCTACCTGCTGCCTGTTGTGCCGCTGACCTTGTGCCTCGCCAGCGGGCCCCTCGTCGCCGCGGCGACCGGCACCGGACATTTCCACGCCGCCGAGTCCAGACGCGAAGTGGCCGATGCCATCGCCTATGAGGACCGCTTCGATCCCGGCCATACCCGTCTGGTGTTCAGCGACATCGCCTTCGACCGCGCGACCATGGCGGAAGGCGGCATCGACCTGACCGATTTCCTGGGCCACCCGGGGGCGATGCTGGACTTCAAGATCGACCCGACCGGCGCGGTCGACATGCTGATCATCAGTGCCGGCGGCCAGAGCCAGTACCTGTCGGGCGCCGAGGCCGGCGACCTGCTGCGCCTTGAGCGGCGCGACCGCGAGCGGATCGTCGGCCAGGTCGAGTCGGGCGACCTGCACCGCATCCGTTTCGACCTGCCGGTGGAGCCGGCAGGCCAGTGACGCCCTGGGTGACCCGACCGGCGGCCAGCCAGGGCGTTGGTGGGCGGCTTGCAACAGGGGGCTGCCTGCCCCCGGTCGCTCAGTCCCTGCGACGGCCGCGCTCTTCGTCGGCCGCCACGCGGGCGCCGATCTCCTCGGGCGACAGGCGCTCGGTGGTCAGCAAGGCGTTGACGCCCTGCAGGTCGGCGACGTCGATCACGCCGGCGGTGCGCTTCAGGCGCAGCCCGTTGAGGATGAACTGGTGGCGCGCGTTGGAATAGTCGCGCTGCGCCTGGAACAGCAGCTGCTGCGACAGCAGCACGTCGACGATGGTGCGGGTGCCGACCTCGAAGCCTGCCTGGGTGGCCTCCAGCGCGCTCTGCGCCGAGATCAGCGCCTGCCGGCGGGCCTCGACGCCGCTGATCCCGGCGACCACCGCGCGGAAGTCGCTGCGTGTCTGGCGCAGCAGCAGGCGGCGCTCGGCTTCGACGAAATCCTCCGCCGCGTCGCGCAGGTGGATCTGCTGGCGCACCCGGGCCTGGGTGGCGAAGCCGGAGAAGATCGGCACGTTGAGGCTCAGGCCGATCAGGGTCTGCTCGGTGCTGGTGGCGCTGAACGGACCGACTTCGCCGCTGAGCAGCCGGGAGTCGGTGCGCGACACGAAGCCGCCCAGGGTCGGCAGGTGGCCGGCACGGGCGGTCTGCACGTCGCGGCCGGCCGCCTCCAGGGCGAAGCGGCGGGACGCCAGCGCCGGGCTGGCCTGCTCGGCGGCGGTCTCCCATTGGCCCAGTTCGGCAGGCTCGGGGCCGGCCAGCGGGATGGCCAGGCGCAGCGACATCAGATTGCCCCGGACCGGCTCGCCGGTGAGTTCGGAGAGGGCTTCGAGGGCGTCGTCGTAGGCGTTCCGGGCGGCGATCACCGCAGCCCGCGCGCCGTCGAAGCGCGCCCTTGCCTCGTGGACATCGGTGACGGCCGTCAGCCCGACCTCGAAACGCTGCTCCGCCTGCTCGAGCTGGCGGCCGACGGCGCGCTCCTCGGCTTCCGCGAAGGCCAGGGCATCCTCGGCGGTGAGCGCGCCGAAGTAGGCCTCGGCGACGCGCAGCAGCAGCGCGTCGAGGGCGACCTGGTAGTCGGCCTGGGCGCGGGCGCGGGTGGCGCGCGCGCTGCCCAGGCTGGTGATCGCGCCCCAGTCGAAGATCGTCTGGTCCAGACGGACGCTCCAGCTGCGCGTGCGGCTGTCGGAGGAGAACGGCCCCTGGGCGGTGTCGCCGTCGGTGCGGTTCTCGGTGACGCCGATGCTGCCACCGACCTGGGGCAGGAGGGCGGCGCGCGCCAGCGGCACGGCCTGGCCGATCGCCAGGCTGTTGGACTCGGCGGCGGCGAGCTGCGGGTCGCTGCGGCGCGCCAACTCGTAGGCCTGCATCAGGTCCAGGGCTTGGGCGCCGGAGCTGACGCTCAGGGCCAGGGCGGCAAGCAGGGAAAGGGGCTGGAGGCGCATGGTCTGTTTCTCGTGCATTGACGGAATCGTGCCGCCGGACCGGTCGCGCCGGTTCCGGTAGGGCCTAGAGGGTGAAGCGCCGCACCGGGGCGGCGCCGTGCAGGTAGCCGAGCGAGGTCTCGAACAGGCTGTCGGTACGCACGTGCTGGTCGATGCGCGTGAGCAGCACGGCCTCCATCGCCGGCGCCTCGCCACGCACCACGAACATGCGGCCGCCGGGCGCCAGCCAGTCCAGCCAGGCCGGCGGCACCTGCGCGACGGCGCCGGTCACGGCGATGGCATCGAAGCGGCCCTGCGGCGCGAAGCCCGACAGTGCATCCGCGGCCATCACCTCGGCATTGTCGATGCCGTCCGCGCTCAGCCGGCCGGTCGCCGACTGCGCAAGGGAGACGTGCCGCTCCAGGCTGAGCACCGATCCCGCCAGCCGGGCCAGGCAGGCCGTGATGTATCCCGAACCGGTGCCGACCTCCAGGACGCGCTCGCCGCCGGCCAGGGCCAGCGCCTGCAGCATCCGGCCCTCGAGGACGGGTTTCATCATGAGTTCGCCCTCGCCGATCGGGATCTCGACGTCGGAATAGGCCACCGCCCGGTAGGTGTCCGGCACGTAGCGCGCGCGTTCGACCGACCTGAAGATGTCGAGCACGCGCGTGTCCAGCACCTCCCAGGGGCGGATCTGCTGCTCGATCATGTTCTCTCGGGCCAGTCTCAGGTCGGTGTTCATGGGCATCGGGGGACGGTGATGGGGACCGGAAATGGTAGGACCCGGGGGGGCGGCCGGGCAAACCGGGCGGTCCGGGGGCTAGCGTGGCGCAGGTGCCTGATCCGGCGCAGTGCCGGAAGTCACCGGCCCCGTTGCGGACCGGCCCGTCCTCATGTCGTTCCAGCCCGGGGCTGCGGCGACTCGATCCGGAACCAGGCCGCATACAGGGCCGGCAGGAACACCAGGGTGAGCGCCGTGCCGACCACCAGCCCGCCCATGATCGCCACCGCCATCGGACCATAGAAGTCGCTGCGTGACAGCGGGATCATCGCCAGCACGGCGGTCAGGGCGGTCAGCACGATCGGCCGGAAGCGCCGGACCGTGGCCTCGACCACCGCCTGCCAGTGCGGCACCCCGGCGGCGATGTCCTGCTCGATCTGGTCGATCAGGATCACCGAGTTGCGCATGATCATGCCGGCCAGGGCGATGGTGCCGAGCATGGCGACGAAGCCGAACGGCACCCGGAACAGCAGCAGGAAGGCGACCACGCCGATCAGTCCCAGCGGCGCGGTCAGCACCACCAGCAGCACGTAGGGAAAGCGCTTGAGCTGGAACATCAGCACGGTCAGCACCACCAGCACGAACAGCGGCATGCCGGCGTTGACCGAATCCTGGCCCTTGGCGCTGGCCTCGACGCTGCCGCCGGTCTCCAGCAGGTAGCCCGGCGGCAGCCGCTCGCGCACCGGGTCCAGGCTGCGCGAGACGCGCGCCGACACGGTGGCCGGCTGCACGCCGTCCACCACGTCGGCGCGTACGGTGACCGTGGGCAGGCGGTCGCGGTGCCAGATGATGCCCTCCTCCTGGCCGTACTCGAAGCGGGCGACCTGCGCCAGCGGCACGCTGCGGCCGCCGGCGGTCGGCATCGCCAGGCTGTCCAGCGCCGACAGGCGGGCACGGGCGCTGGCATTGCCGCGCAGCAGGATGTCGACCAGCCGGTCGTCCTCGCGGAACACGCTGACCGGCACGCCGGACAGCGAGCCCTGCAGGAAGTTGGCGACGTCCTGCGAGCTGATGCCGAGCACGCGCGCGCGGTCCTGGTCGATGACCAGGCGCACCACCTTGCTGGGCTCGTCCCAGTCCAGGTGGACGTTGCGGGTGGCGGCATCGCCGCGCATCAGGACCGCCGCCTCGCGGGCCAGGGCGCGCACCGTGGGGATGTCCTCGCCGCTGATCCGGAACTGCACCGGATAGCCGACCGGCGGGCCGTTCTCCAGGCGCAGGACCCGGGTGCGGGCCTCCAGGAAATCGCGCTCGAACAGGTCCAGCAACCGGCTGCGCACCCGTTCGCGCGCCTGGGTGTCCGTGGCGAGCAGCAGGAACTGGGCGAACGAGGCCTGCGGGAGCTGCTGGTCGAGCGGCAGGTAGAAGCGCGGCGCGCCGGTGCCGACGAAGGCGACATGGTTGACCAGGTCGGGGTCGTCGGCCAGCACCGCCTCCAGTTTCTCGACCTGGGCGCGGGTCGCGGTCAGCGAGGCGCCCTCGGACAGCTTGATGTCGACCAGCAGCTCCGGGCGCGTCGAGCTGGGGAAGAACTGCTGCTCGACCAGGCCGAAGCCGGCCAGCGAGAGCGCGAACAGCACGCCGGTGCCGGCGATGACCAGCCAGCGGCGGCGCAGGGCGCCGTCCACCAGGGTGCGGAAGCGGCGGTAGAACGGCCGCTGGTAGGGGTCGGCCTCATGACCGCGCGCCCGGGCACGTGCCGCCAGGTCGGGCAGCAGGCGATCGCCCAGCCAGGGCACGAACAGCACCGCGACCACCCAGGACAGCAGCAGGGCGATGGTCACCACCTGGAACAGCGATCGCGTGTACTCGCCGGTGTTGGATGCGGCGGTGGCGATCGGCAGGAATCCGGCGGCGGTGACCAGGGTGCCGGCCAGCATCGGGAAGGCGGTCGAGGTCCAGGCGAAGGCGGCGGCGCGGACCCGCTCCATGCCCTGCTCCATCTTCACGGCCATCATCTCGACCGCGATGATGGCGTCGTCGACCATCAGGCCCAGCGCCAGGACCAGGGCGCCCAGCGAGATCTTGTGCAGGTCGATGCCGAACAACGCCATTGCCGAGAAGGTCATCGCCAGCACCAGCGGGATGGTGATCGCCACCACCAGGCCGGTGCGGAAGCCCAGCGAGAAGAAGCTGACCAGCAGCACCACGGCGACCGCTTCCGCCAGCACCTTCAGGAACTCGCCGACCGAGGCGCGCACCGCGGCCGGCTGGTCGGCGACCCGGTCCAGCACCAGACCGACCGGCAGCATGGCGCGCAGCGCCGGCAGCGCGTCGTCGAGCTGGGCGCCCAGCTCGAGGATGTTGCCGCCCTCGACCATCGAGACCGCCAGGCCCAGCGCGTCGCGACCCATGAAACGCATGCGCGGGGACTCCGGATCCACGAAGGCGCGGCGCACGCTGGCGATGTCGTCGAGCCGGAACAGCTGGCCGTTGGCGCGCAGCGTCAGCGCGGCGATCGCCTCCACCGAATCGAAGGCGCCGGTGGTGCGCAGGTGGATGCGTTCGCTGCCGGTCTCGACGAAACCGGCCGGCGCGATCGCGTTCTGCGCCTCGAGCATCGCCCGGACCTCGCCGAAGCCCAGGCCCAGCGTCGCCAGCTTGCTGTTGTCGACCTCGATATGGATCTGCGGGGCCTGGACGCCGACCAGGTCGACCTTGGCGACGCCCGGCAGGCGCAGCAGGTGCAGCTTGAGGCGACGCGCCCAGTCGCGCAGGGCGGCGTCGTCGAAGCCTTCGCCGTACAGGGCGAACAGGTTGCCGAAGGTCTCGCCGAACTCGTCGTCCAGGAACGGCCCGATGGTCTCCCTGGGCAGGGTGTGGCGGATGTCGCCGACCTTCTTGCGCAACTGGTAGAACATCTCCGGGACGTCGGCGTTGCGCACCGATTCGCCCAGTTCGACGAACACCAGCGACTCCCCGGGTCGCGAATAGCTGCGGATGTTCTCGATCCGCGCCATCTCCTGGATCTTCTCCTCGACCCGATCGGTGACCTGGCGGGCCACCTCCTCGGCGGTGGCGCCCGGCCACAGGGTGCGCACGACCATCACCTTGAAGGTGAACGGCGGATCCTCGGACTGTCCCAGGCCACGGAAGGAGAGCATTCCGATCAGAGCGGAAAGGACCATGAAATACACGACCAGGCCGCGGTTGCGCAGTGCCCACTCGGACAGGTTGAAGCGGCTCATGCACGGGGTTCCTGGCAGCAGGGGCGCCGTTCGGCGCGGCGGTTCGGGCGTCTGTCGGGGCTGGGGGCGTCAGAAGCGCACCGGCCGGTTGTCCGGGTCGATCGGCCGGATCCGCTGGCCTTCGTGCAGCAGGTGCACGCCCGCCACCACCAGCCAGTCGCCGGGTGCGACGCCGCCGGCGATGTCCACACCCCCCTCATCGAAGGCGGCGACCTCGACCGGTCGCAGGTGCACCGCGCCGGTGTCCGGATCGACGCGCCAGACCGCCGCGTCGCCGTTGTCCCGGTGCAGCGCGGTGAGCGGCACGCGCAGGTGGCCTGCGCCGGCCTGTTCGAAGCGAACCCGGGCGGTGAGGCCCAACGCCAGTCCCGGCGGGGGCTGGTCCAGGCGGACCCGGGTGCGGAACGTCCGGCTGGCGGCATCGGCATCCGGGGCAATCTCGCGGATGGCGCCGGCGATGCGCTGCCCGGCATCCGACCACAGGCTGACCACGGCGGGGTCGCCAACCTGCAGCCGGCTCACCTGCGCCTCGGGCAGGGCGATCTCCACCTCGATCTCGTCCTCCTGGGCCAGCACGGCGATCACCTGGCCGGGCGCCACCACCTGGCCGGCTTCGGCCTCGATGCGGGTGACCAGTCCGGCGCGGTCGGCGCGCAACTGCGTGTAGTCGAGCTGGTTGCGCTGCACCGCCCGCTGCGCCTGCGCCTGGTCCAGGCGTGCCTGCGCCGCCGCCAGCGCGGTCTCCTTGGCCTCGAACTGGGCGGCGCTGATCAGCTGCCGGGCGAGCAGGCCGGCGTGGCGCTCGCGTTCGGAGCGGGCCAGCTCGGCGTCGGCGCGGGCCGAGGCGACGGCCGCCTCGGCCGCGGCCAGGTTCAGCCGCAGGTCGTCCGGATCGAGGGTCGCAAGGACCTGGCCGGCCGCCACCCGGGCGCCGGCATCGACCATTCGCCTGGCCACCTTGCCGCCGACCTGGAAAGCCAGCTGGCTTTCGTGGCGGGCACGCAGCTCGCCGCTGAAATATATGGCGCGCCCCGCCTCGCCGGCATCGGCGCGGGCGACGATGGCCGGGCGTGGCGCTTCCGGGGTCGGCGCCGGCCGGGTGCAGCCGATCAGGGCGAGGGCGGCCAGGGCCGCCGCTGCGGCGACGGGATTCCAGGAACTGAGGAGGCTGCGTGCGGGCATGACTACAATGGCCGGAGGTTGTGGGGCGCGGTTAATGTACGCGTCGGTATAGTAATCATTAGTGAACCGCACTGTCCAGTATTTCCCGCCATGACGCCAGCACTCGCACGCAGCACCCCCGGGCCGGGTCGCCCCAAGGACCCGGAGAAGCGCCAGGCCATCCTGGAAGCGGCCAAGTCCCTGTTTCCCAGGCATGGCTTCGACGGCACCAGCATGGATGCCATCGCCGCCGAGGCCGGCGTCTCGAAGCTGACCGTCTACAGCCACTTCAACGACAAGGAGACGCTGTTCGTCGAGGCGGTACGCGGCAAGTGCCAGGAACTCCTGCCCGACGAACTGTTCCTGCCCGGCGCCGGCCTGCCGATCCGCCAGGCCCTGCTCAAGATCGGGCGCAGCTTCCTGGCGCTGGTCTCGAGCGAGGTGGCGATGAACCTGCACCGCATGATCCTGGCCGACCCGCGCAACGGACCGAAGCTGGGCCAGATGTTCTGGGAGGCCGGGCCGGCGCGGATCACCGAGAGTTTCCGAGGTTTCCTCGACACCATGGTGGCCGGCGGCCAGCTCGAGATCGACGACAGCGCGGTCGCCGCCGGTCATTTCCTGTGCCTGCTCAAAGGTGCCGTCAACGTCCGCATGCTGTGCTGCGACAGCCAGTCCGCGCCCTCCCCCGAACAGGACCAGGCGCACGTCGAGCAGGTGGTCGACTTCTTCCTGCGCGCCTACCAGCCACGCTGACCGGGCCGGGCCCTGTCGCCGCTGGCCGCGCGGCGTCCGCCGTGGTTCCATAGGCGCCCCCGCGCCCTTACGAGTGCAGCTTGAGCAACCTGCTCGCGACCATCGCCGGCGGCATCGGCCTGTTCCTGCTCGGCATGGTGCTGATGACCGAGGGCCTGAAGGCGCTGGCTGGCGACGCATTGCGGCGCCTGCTGGCCCGCTTCACCGGCAACCGCCTGTCGGCGCTGGCCACCGGCGCCGCGGTCACCGCCCTGGTGCAGTCCTCGACCGCCACCACCCTGGCGACCATCGGGTTCGTCTCGGCGGGCCTGCTCGGCTTCGGCAACGCCATCGGCGTCATCATCGGCGCCAACCTCGGCACCACCAGCACCGGCTGGCTGGTTTCCGTGCTGGGCCTGAAGTTCTCGATCGCGGCGTTCGCGATGCCGATGGTGGCGGCGGGTGCGTTGATGCGCCTGCTCGGCCGCGACCGGCTCGCCCACGCCGGCAGCACCGTCGCCGGCTTCGGCCTGATCTTCGTCGGTATCGAGATGCTGCAGGGCGGCATGGCCGGGGTGGCCACCCACATCGACCTCGGTGCGTTCGCCGGCAGTGGGGTCGGGGCACGCCTGGTCCTGGTCGGCATCGGCGCGGTGATGACCGTGCTGATGCAGTCCTCCAGCGCCGCGGTGGCGACCACGCTGGCGGCGCTGGCCGGCGGCGCCATCGGCACCGACCAGGCCGCCGCCCTGGTGATCGGCCAGAACATCGGCACCACGGTGACCGCCGGCATTGCCGCGATCGGCGCCAGCGTCTCCGCCAAGCGCACCGCCCTGGTCCACGTCGTCTTCAACCTGGGCGCCGGGCTGATCGCTTTTCTGGTCCTGCCGCTGTTCGTCGACGCCGTCGAGCGCTTCACCGGCGACGATGGCAGCGGCGCCGACCATGCGATCACCATCGCCGCCTTCCATACCGCCTTCAACCTGCTGGGCGCCCTGGTCTTCGTGCCGCTGATCCCGCAGCTGTCCGCATTGGCGATCCGCCTGCTGCCCGAACACCGGCCGGCGTTGACCCGGCACCTGGATCCCAGCCTGCGCGAGGTGCCGGCACTGGCGATCGGCGCCGCCATCACCACCTTGCGCGGCGTGCTGGCCCAGGCGTTCGCCACCGCCGGCCGCTCCCTGCGTGGCGCACCGCATCCGGGCCCGGCCACCTTCGGTGCCTGGCGCGAGGCCACCGAGGCAGCCGGCGATCTGATCGAGCGCCTGCCCCCGGGCGATCCGCGCACGCTGACCCGGCTGACCGCGACCCTGCATCTGCTGGACCACGTCCGGCAGTTCGTGCGCGCGGCCGGCAAGCCGGCCCGCTACGAACACCTGGACGCCGTACCGGCCCTGCGTGCCCGCGCCCAGGCGCTGGCCGAGGGCCTGCTCTCGGCGGCGCCCCTGCTGGCGCAGGCCCAGGCCGTGGCACCGGACAGCCTGCCGGCGACCCCGGTCGATGGCGCAGCGGGCGGGCTGCGCGCCGACATCCTGCAGGCCTCGGCGATCGGCAGCATCGAGGTCGACGAGGCGCTGGCCGCGCTGAATGCGCAGCGCTGGCTGGAGCGCCTGAGCCATCATGCCCGGCGCGCGCTGGCCTACCTGCAGCAGCTCGATGGCGAACTGCCCCCGGCGCCCGGCTCAGCTTCGCCTGACGCGATGCAGGATCCGCAACCCTGAAACCAGCAGCACCAGGACCGAGGCAGCCACCGCGGACAGCCGATCGCGGGACGTCGTGGCGTTCGCCCCTCCGGTCAGCCTGCTTGCCCGGGCGCTGCCCCTGTCCCATGATGGCCGCGCCGGGGGTGCCCGCCGCGTGCGGCGGGCTGAGACAGTCCCCTTGAACCTGATCCGGTTGATCCCGGCGTAGGGAAGGCGAGGGCGGCCAGCGGTCGCCGTGGCGCGTGGCCGCAGGGCCCCGCGCGACCGTGCCGGCCAGCGCCTGCACAGGTCCCGCACGGGCGGCATGGCAGGTCTGGGGTCGCGCCGCGTTTCCACGCCCCGTCCGCGAGGAAACGCCATGAACGCCGTCGCTACCGAACTCGTCCTCAAGGCCGCCGAACTGTCGGCCGAGGTGCGCCAGCCGTTCCCGGCCAGCCGCAAGATCCATGTCGAGGGCCCGCAGGGCGTGCGCGTGCCGATGCGCGAGATCGCCCTGGCGCCGACCCGCAGCGGCGACGACCTGCTGCCGAACGCACCGGTCACCGTCTACGACACCTCCGGGCCGTTCACCGATCCGGCGGCGCGCATCGACCTGCTGGTCGGCCTGCCGGCGCTGCGCGCCGACTGGATCGCCGCGCGCGGCGACAGCAAGGCACTGGACGGGCCCAGTTCCGGCTTCGGCCGCCTGCGTGCCGAGGATGCCCGCACCGCCCACCTGCGCTTCCAGCACCGGCGTGCGCCGCGCAGGGCGCGGGACGGCGGCAACGTCAGCCAGATGCACTACGCGCGCCGCGGCATCGTCACGCCGGAGATGGAATTCATCGCGATCCGCGAGAACGCCCGCCTGGCCGAGCTGCGCGAGCGCTACGAACAGGCCGGCTACCTGCGCCGCATGCACGCCGGCCAGCCGTTCGGCGCCAGGTTGCCTACCGAGGTGACGGCGGAATTCGTGCGCGACGAGGTCGCCGCCGGACGCGCCATCATCCCCGCCAACATCAACCACCCCGAGCTGGAGCCGATGATCATCGGCCGCAATTTCCGGGTGAAGATCAACGCCAACATCGGCAATTCCGCGGTCACCAGCGGCATCGCCGAGGAAGTGGAAAAGCTGGTCTGGGCGTGTCGCTGGGGCGCCGACACCGTGATGGACCTGTCCACCGGCAAGCACATCCACGAGACCCGCGAGTGGATCCTGCGCAACTCGCCGGTGCCGATCGGCACGGTGCCGATCTACCAGGCGCTGGAGAAGGTCGGCGGCAAGGCCGAGGAGCTGACCTGGGAGATCTTCCGCGACACCCTCGTCGAGCAGGCCGAGCAGGGCGTCGATTACTTCACCATCCACGCCGGCGTGCTGCTGCGCTACATCCCGATGACCGCCGACCGCACCACCGGCATCGTCAGCCGCGGCGGCTCGATCCTGGCCAAGTGGTGCCTGGCCCACCATCGCGAGAACTTCCTCTACACGCATTTCGAGGAGATCTGCGAGCTGATGAAGGCCTACGACGTCAGCTTCTCGCTGGGCGACGGCCTGCGCCCGGGCTGCATCGCCGACGCCAACGACGCCGCTCAGTTCGGCGAACTGCACACCCTGGGCGAGCTGACCCAGGTGGCCTGGAAGCACGACGTGCAGGTGATGATCGAAGGCCCCGGCCACGTCCCCATGCAGCTGATCCGCGAGAACATGGAGGAGGAGCTGCGGCACTGCTTCGAGGCGCCGTTCTACACCCTGGGCCCGCTGACCACCGACATCGCGCCCGGCTACGACCACATCACCAGCGCGATCGGCGCCGCCCAGATCGGCTGGCATGGCTGCGCCATGCTCTGCTACGTGACGCCGAAGGAACACCTGGGCCTGCCCGACAAGCAGGACGTCCGCGACGGCATCATCACCTACAAGCTGGCCGCCCACGCCGCCGACCTGGCCAAGGGCCTGCCCGGCGCCCAGGTGCGCGACAACGCGCTGAGCAAGGCGCGCTTCGAGTTCCGCTGGGAGGACCAGTTCAACCTGAGTCTCGATCCCGACAAGGCCCGCGAGTTCCACGACCAGACCCTGCCCCAGGAGGGCGCCAAGCTGGCGCACTTCTGCTCGATGTGCGGGCCGCACTTCTGCTCGATGAAGATCACCCAGGACGTGCGCGACTACGCCGCCAAGATCGGCGCCGACGAGGCGGCGGCGCTGGAAGCCGGCCTGGCCGACAAGGCCGCGCAGTTCCGGCAGGCGGGCGGCGAGCTGTACCGGGAAGGCTGAGCCGGGGCGACAGCCGGCTGTCCGGGGGGCGCGGCCCGGGCCGGCCGGCGGCCGTCCCCCGGTTGGTCCGGTCCTCAAGGCACGGCCGCACTCTATCCCGGCCGGCAATTCGCCGGCGGGCACAGTCCTGTAAGCGTCACAACCCCCGCCGCGACACTCTGCGGCGCCTGATCAGTAGTGCGGGGGCCGTTCGTCCTCCGGCGAGACCGGGTCGGGCAGGGCGGCGCCGGCATCGAGCCGCGCCTGCAGCGCCTGGCATAGCCGCGCCAGGCGTTCCAGGTCCTGCTGCTGGCGGGCCAGGGCGTCGGTGAGCTGGCGCATCGCCTCTTCCTGGAAGGCGATCCGGGTTTCGATGTCGACCAGGCGGCTGTCGGGGTCCATGGCTTCCGTCAGGGGCTCGCCGGCAGCCGGCGGGACTACAATGATACGCCCCGGTATGGACCTGCCTGCCATGAATGCCGTCGTCACCGCTCCCCGCCGCCGTCGCTGGTTGCTGCGCGGCCTGCTGCTGGTCCTGGCTGCCTGGCTGGTGCTGGTACTGGCGCTCATGTTCTGGTGGAGCAGCGAACCTGCGCCCTTCGATCCCGCCGCCCGTGCCCAGGCCGAGGCGCAGGCCCGGCAGCGGCCGCTGGTCGAGGGCTACGTCACCGTCGCCACCCTGCGCACCCTGGCCTCGACCCTGCTCGACAAGCGCGGCGGCTACCTGAGCAACGACATCGCGCCGCCCGGCGTGTTCATGGACAACATCCCGAACTGGGAATTCGGCGTACTGGTGCAGGTGCGCGACCTGGCGCGGGCCTTGCGCAACGATTTTTCCCGCTCGCAGACGCAGAGCGTCGAGGACCCCGACCTTCAGGAAGCCGACCCGCTGTTCCACTACGCCAGCGACCGCTGGGCGTTCGTGTCCACCGAAAGCCGTTACCGGCAGGGTGTGCGCCGCCTGGACGCCTATCTCGACCGGCTCAGCGACGGCGATGCCTACAACGCGCAGTTCTATGCGCGCGCCGACAACCTGGCGGACTGGCTGGCGGTGGTCGAGAAGCGCCTGGGCTCGCTGTCGCAGCGCCTGTCCGCCAGCGTCGGCCGCGTCCAGGTGAACACCGACCTGGCCGGCGACCCGGCCGCGCGCCAGTCGACGCCGGCGCCGGAGCTGCGCGTGGTGCGCACCTCTTGGTGGGAGATCGACGACGTGTTCTACGAGGCGCGCGGCACCGCCTACGCCCTGGTGCACCTGCTCAAGGCCGTCGACCACGATTTCGCGGAGGTGCTGGCCCGCAAGAACGCCGTGCCCAGCCTGCGCCAGATCATCCGCGAGCTCGAGCAGACCCAGGACGCGGTGTGGAGCCCGGTCATCCTCAACGGCCGCGGCTTCGGCTTCTTCGCCAACCACTCCCTGGTGATGGCCAACTACATCTCACGCGCCAACGCCGCCATCATCGACCTGCGCGCCCTGCTGCAGCGCGGCTGAGTCCGCGCACGACGGTCGCGGCACGGCACCGGTCCGCGATCCCGAGGCGGCGGCCATGCGCCCGCCGCCGTTGCGCCCACGCTTTGCTGCGCCAGGGGCGGCCGCAGAAGCGGCAGTAGTGGCAGCAGGAGTCGAACCGCCAGCCACAACAGCAACAGGAAGAACGTCAGAACGCGGGCAGGTCGGCAGCCGCATCAGCGGCAACAGCGGCAAGAGCCACAGCAACCGCAACCGACGATCCAAGCAGCTGCCCAGCGCGAGCCCGGCACAGTCCGGTTCTCGCCACGGCGCCCCACTTCTCCCCTCCCCCGCTCGCGGGGGAGGGGCGGGGGAGAGGGCCGCCGCGGACAGCGCGCGATCGATCAGACGGGCGCTCCGTCCGGCCCACGCCCGAACCCCGGTGGACCTGCCCGCCCGTGTTCCGCGCGCTGCGCGCTCAGCGCAGCGGTGCCTCCGGCGTCGGGTCGTCGTCGGGCCCCAGCAGCCGCCATGCGCAGGACAGGGCGACCACGGTCACCGCGCCGGCCAGCGTGGCCAGCAAGGCCACGACCAAAGTCAGCGGCGCACTGCCGACCGCCTCGGTCAGTCGGCCAAGCACGTCCTCGAAAAGCCGCACAGCCACCGCCGGCAGGCACAGCCCCAAGGTCAGTCGCCATCCGTGGCCGTGCGTCAGGTGCCAGGATTCGCCGGGGTGGGTATCCCGGCCCAGCGCGGTTGCGGGCAGCACCAGGCTCAGGCGAATCAGAAGATGGATGATCAGGATCAGGGGCAGCCAGGCCAGCCACTCGAACAGCCGCGCCAGCTCCTCGGGATCCATGCCTGGAAACAGCGCCGGCACCACCAAGATGCCCAGCACCAGGACCGGTACAAAGGCCAGTGTGCCCGCCAGCACCAGGAAGACCGACCAGGCCAGGTACCACAGCACGCGACCGTCCAGACGCAACCCCCACAGCGACCGCACCGGCCCGCCGTCGCCCAGCACCACCCGGTGGCAGTTGGTCGCGAACAGCGCGATGCCGAGCCCCGCCGCTGCCACCAGCAGCCAGGCAAGGCCCTGTCGCCCCTCACCGGTCGCCCGCATGACCTGCCAGGCGAGACCAAGCTGCAGCAGGGCCGGAAGCACCAGCACCCGCAGCAGGTCGCCAGCATGGCGTTGCAACATGCGGGCGGTTTCCGCCCACAGCGCGATCACCGTGAAGGCAGGTCGTTGCGAGGTCTGCTGATGCTCCTGCATGGGCGCCACCGGATCATCATCGAGAGCATGAGGATATCTGCGGACGTGTTGACCGGTGTGGCCCCGGCCGCCGCCGTCGCTTCAAGCTGCGTGATTCGGGAGAGCGCGTGACGGGACCGGTGGGACCGCGCCACCACGCGCAGATCGGTGGCTGCAGTCGCGGCTTCGCGAACCCTTCCGGTGTAGAGCCCCTACCAGCTTGTTGAAAAACGACCTTCCTGGTCGTTTTTCAAGTCGCCCGTCCGGCGCAGGTCCGGACGGGCTCCTGTCGAATCAACTGCTTACGCACTTGCTTCGCCGAGCGGCCATCCATGGCCGCCGCCAGCAGGCTGTTTTTCAACAGCCTGCTAGGCCGACCGGATGCCTCGAACGCCGTCCTCGATGACGAAGCGGGCCAGGGTCTCGACGGCATCATCGGTCTGCTTGACCGTGCGTGGCGAGCGCAGGCGGACCTCGGCATCGCGCCCCAGGGTCAGCAGCGTGTAGCCACGCCGGTCGCCGCGCGCATAGTGCATGTGCGGATTGCGTGCCTGCATCGCCTGGTGGTGCTCGGCGGGCCAGCCCTGCGAGGACACCGAGGTGCCGCAGACCTCGGCGGCCAGCACGGGTGAGTCGCGCCACGGATCGCGGCGCACGTCGGTGATCTCCCAGGCATGGATGTCGCCGCCCAGCACCACGGGGTTGCCCAGGCCTGGCCGCTCCAGCGCGGCCAACACCTTCTCCCGACTGGCGGGATAGCCATCCCAGGCGTCGGTCCAGACCTGGCGCCCCGGCGCGTCCTCGCCGTCCACGGGGCTGAAGCGGGTCTGCTGGGCCAGCAGGTTCCAGCGGGCCCGGGAGACGGCCAGGCCCTGCAGCAACCAGGCCTCCTGCTGTTCGCCGAGCAGGGTGCGCTGCGGATCGGCCAGTTCCGGGCATGCCTCGACGTCCACCGTCGTCGAACCGCCGCCCTTGAACGGGTCCGGGCAGGCCATGGCATCGCGGAACTGGCGGCTGTCCAGCACGAAGAAGCTGGCCAGCGAGCCCCAGTCGACGCGGGTGTGCACGGTCATCGAGCCGTCGGTGCGCGGGCGCATGCGGCGCGGCAGCGGCATGTGCTCCCAGTAGGCCTGCCAGGCGGCAGCGCGACGAAGCAGGAAGCGCGGGTCGCCATGTTCGGACTCTGCGGCCGCCGGGTCGTTGTCGACTTCGTGGTCGTCCCAGGTCAGCAGCCAGGGCACCGCGGCATGGGCGCGCTGGAGGTCGGGATCGGTCTTGTACTGCGCATGGCGGACCCGGTAGTCGCCGAGCGTGTAGCACTCGCCGCCCTGGTGTCTGCGCACCAGGTCGTCGCCCCAGGAGCTTTCGTAGATGTAGTCGCCCAGGAACACCACCAGGTCGGGATCGTCCTCGGCCAGGCCCCGCCAGGCATTGAAGAAACCCTGCTCGTAGTGCTGGCACGAGCCGGTCGCGAAGCGCAGCCGCCCTGGGCCGGCATCGGCCGCGGGCGCGCTGCGCGTGCGGCCCACCGGGCTGACCTCGCTGCCCGCGAGGAACCGGTAGAACCAGGGACGGTCTGGCGCAAGGCCGTCGACGTCGACGTGCACGCTGTGCGCCAGTTCGCCCACCGCCCGCACCCGCCCCTCGCGGGCGATGCGGGCGAAGCCCTCGTCATGGGCGACCTGCCAGGTGACGGTGACCCACTCGTCGCGATGGATGCCGCCGTCACGGGCCAGTGGCGCGGGCGCCAGCCGCGTCCACAGGGTCATGCCGTCCGCCACCGGGTAACCGGACGCCACGCCCAGGGTGAACGGGTACCCGACGAAGCGGGTGCGCTGGGTCTGCGCGCGCAGCGCGGGTGCGCCGACGAACCCCGCCAGGCCCAATGCGGCGGCGGAGCGCAGCAGGTCGCGGCGGCTCAGGCGACCGCTGCGGATCAGGCGGTCCAGGGCGTGCTGGCGGTCGGACATCGCGGGTTCCGTGTCGGCGCCGGAACGGCCGGCAGACGACAGATGATGCCGCAGGTGCGCGTCGGGCGGATGACCACGACGTCCGGTCAGCCCGGGCTTCTCACCCGTGCGCGTGTGGCGAGGGCATCGAGATCGCCACGCGGGGGGAAGCCCCCCGGGCCGCCGCAGCGGTCCCGCACGCCATCCGGGTCAGGCCCGCATCAGGGTCGACTTGCCGAACAGGCTTTCCACCAGGTCCACCGCAAGCCGCGCGGTCTGGTTGCGCTTGTCGTAGGCGGGATTGAGTTCGAAGATGTCCAGCGACCCCAGGCGGCCGGTGTCGGCGATCATCTCCATCACCAGCTGCGCCTCGCGGTAGTTGGGTCCGCCGCGCACGGTGGTGCCGACGCCGGGCGCGATCGAGGGGTCCAGGAAATCGACGTCGAAGCTGACGTGCAGGTGGGTGTCGGCATCCATTCCGTCGAGCGCCTCCTCCATCACCCGCTTCATGCCGACCTCGTCGATGTAGCGCATGTCGTAGATGTCCAGGCCGACCTCCTGCACCAGCCGCTTCTCGCCCGGATCGACCGATCGGATGCCGATCTGGCGGATCTGCGCCGGCTCCAGCGCCGGCACCTGGTGGCCGAGCTGCACCAGCGGCGCGGGCCCGTGCCCGCACAGGCAGGCGACCGGCATGCCGTGGACGTTGCCCGAGGGCGTGATCTGGCTGGTGTTGAAGTCGGCGTGGGCGTCCAGCCAGAGCACGCGCAGCTTCCGGCCGATCGCGCGGCAGTGGTCGGCGACCGCGGTGATCGAGCCGATCGCCAGGCAGTGGTCGCCACCCAGCACCACAGGCATGCGCAGCAGTTCCAGTTCCTGGCGCACCGCCGCCATCAGCGTCTGGTTCCAGGCGACCACCTCGGCAAGGTGCCGGTAGCCATCCACCGGCCCCTGCCAGGGATTGCCGGGGCCGGCCAGGTTGCCGCGATCCTCGACCTCCAGTCCGCGCCGGCGCAGGGCTTCGGCGAGCCCGGCGACGCGCAGCGCCTCAGGGCCCATCGATGCACCGCGATGGCCGGCGCCGACATCGGTGGGGGCGCCGATCAGGGACAGCGGCAGGGCGGGGGTCATGGTCGGGCTCCTTCGCGGTGACCCGCCATTGTAAGGGGCGGGCTCCGCCGGCCCGTGCTGCCGTTCAGCCCGCCGGTGGCGAGGCCTCGGCGGCGGTCCTGCGCAGGCGTTCTACCAGTTCCAGAAAGGCCTGCGACATGCGCAGCGGCGGCTTGGCGCCGGGCCGCGGTCCGCTGCTGCCCCAGGCCGACAGCCACTGCTCCAGCAGGCGGGCCTGGGCGCCGATCTCCGCGTAGCCGTAGCTGCCCGCCGAGCCGGCCAGCTTGTGCAGGAGCTGGCGCAGCACCGGCACACGGTCGCGTGCCGGGGTGCTGGTCGGCAGCGGCCACAGCGATTCCAGCTCGGCGGCCTTGTCGGCCAGGCTGGCACGGTAGCGCTCGTGGAGCTGGTCGATCGCCTCGGACATGGTCGGTGCGCCTGTCGGTCTGGATGCCCGTGCGATTGTCGCCGTATTCGCCCGCGACGCAAGCCGGCGCCCTGCCGGTTTGCAGAAGGCCGACGGCACCGACGGTCTGCCGGCCGGTCGTCCGGCGCACGTGCGGACGGGTCCCGACATGCCGACTTCGCGCAGGGGTGCCCGATCGGGATGTGTGCCGGACCCGGGAAAACGACCGGCTTGCCCGCGCCGGCGCCGCTGGCGATCATGGCCGGCCGCCCTGGAGTTTCGCGCATGCACGTTTTCCGACACCTGCTGGCGGCGCTTGCCGTGCTGACCGCCCCCGCCGTGGCCCAGGACGAGGCCGTGCCCGAGGCGGGCGATCCCGGCGCCGGGCTCGAGGCAGCCGATCCTGCTCCGTCGTTCGACGGCGTGCCGGACGCGGTGGCCGCGCTGCTCGCCGCAGAAGCGGCGTTCGGCGACGAAGTCGCCACTCGCGGCGTGCGCGACGGCTTCCTGCGCCACCTGGCCGAGGAGGCCATCGTGTTCCGGCCGTTGCCGACGCCGGCGCGCGCCTGGTTCGCCGCCCAGGCCGAGCCGGACTTTCTTCTGCAGTGGACGCCCTGGTTCGTCGAACTGGCCGGCGCAGGGGACTTCGGCTACACGCTCGGCCAGTGGGCGTCCACCGCGCTGGATCCGGAGGCGCGCGCGGCGGGCTACGGCCATTACCTGACGGTGTGGATCCGGCTTCCCGACGGGACCTGGAAGGTGCTTGCCGACCATGGCATCGGGGGACTCGCGCAGTCCTCCGGCGAACCGGCGAGCGTGCAGGTCAGGGGCGAGGATCGTTCGATGGCCGCGGAGGGAAGCTGGCTGATGAACACCCGCTGGGTGGCCCTGCACGAGGCCTCCCTGCGCCTGGCCGGCAGTCAGGCCCAGCAGCAGCCGGTCCCATCCTCCTGGCTGGCCCAGGACCTGATCGTCCTGCGTCCTGGACGCGGGCCGGTCAGCGGCCACGAGGCGACCCGCCTGGTGGTCACCGACCGCCACGGCGGCACCGAGCCGATGACCACCCTGATGGCGGCCAGCGGCGACCTCGGACTGAGCCTGGGCGGCGAGGCCGGGGTCGGCGCCTGGCTGCGGATCTGGCGGCACCTGGACGACCGCGGCTGGATCCTGGCGGTGGACGTCGCGACGCCGGTGCCACCGGCGGCACCATGATCGCCGGCACCCGGGCGTCACGTCGGCGGTCCGGGCGCAAAGGTGCCCGACAGCGCAGCTGGCCGCGCCGGGTGCTGCGCGGACTGGCCTGGCTGCTGCTGGCCTGGGTGGCGCTGAGCGCGACCCTCGTCCTGCTGTTGCGCTTCGTCGATCCGCCGCTGTCCAGCTTCATGCTGCAGCGTGTGGTGGAGGCCCGTTGGCGCGGCGAGTCCGGTTTCGCCCTGGCGCACCGCAACGTGCCGCTGGAACGCGTTTCGCCTGCCCTTCGTCTGGCGGTGGTGGCTTCCGAGGACCAGAAGTTTCCAGAGCACCGCGGCTTCGATCTCGCCGCACTGCGCGTGGTGGCGGCCGAGCACCTGGCCGGCCAGGGCCGGCGCGGCGCCAGCACGATCAGCCAGCAGACCGCCAAGAACCTGTTCCTGTGGCCTGGCCGGAGCTGGCTGCGCAAGGGTATGGAAGCCTGGTTCACCGTGCTGATCGAGGCGACCTGGCCGAAAAAGCGCATCCTCGAGGTGTACCTCAACATCGCGCAATTCGGCCCCGACCTGTTCGGTGCCGAAGCGGCGGCCCAGGCGTTCTTCGGCAAGCCCGCGTCGGCCCTGACGCCCGCCGAGGCGGCGCGCATGGCCGCCGTGCTGCCGGCCCCCAACCGCCGCCGCGTCGAGCCGCCGAGCCCGGTGGTCGCCAGCCGCGCCGCCTGGATCGAAACGCAGATGCGGGCGCTGGGCGGTCCGGCCTATCTTTCGGGAATCGGTGCGGAGGGCGAGGGGCGGTGAGATTTGGGGTGGGGACCGGGGACCGGGGAGCAGGGAGCAGGGAGCAGGGAGCAGGGAGCAGGGAGCAGGGAGCAGGGAGCAAGGAGCAAGGAGCAAGGAGCAAGGAGCAGGGAGCAGGGAGCAGGGAGGCGAGAACGCAAAAAGCAAGGGACAGGGGTGAGGAGGCGAACGGGATCGGGTCACGCCCATGGGCGGGTGCGGCCTGGCCTGTCTACGCAGGGGCGTGTTGCCTGGCAGTCCTTGCTGCTTGCGACGGCACCGCACTTCTCCCCTCCCCCGCGGGCGGGGGAGGGGCGGGGGAGAGGGCAGTCGGTCAGCGCAGGTCGCCGCCCGCCGGCCACCAGCGCCGTCGCAGCCACAGCGCGACGCTGACCAGGGCGATCAGCACCGGCACTTCGACCAGCGGTCCGATCACGGTCGCGAAGGCGATCGGCGAGGCCAGCCCGAAGGCGGCGATGGCGACCGCGATCGCCAGTTCGAAGTTGTTGCTGGCCGCCGTGAACGACAGCGCCGTGGTCCGTGGATAGTCGGTGCCGAGCCGCCGCGACAGCCAGAAGCTGACCAGGAACATCAGCACGAAGTACAGCGCCAGCGGCACGGCGATGCGCAGCGCGTCCAGCGGCAGCGCGAGCACGCTGGCGCCCTTCAGCGCGAACATCGCGGCGATGGTGAACAGCAGCGCCAGCAGGGTGATCGGCGCGCTACGCGCGATGAACACCTCCCGGTACCAGCGCTCGCCCTTGCGCGGCAGCAGCCAGCGCCGGGTCAGGAAGCCGGCCGCGAACGGAATGCCCAGGTAGATCGCCACCGCCTGCACGAGGGTCGCGAATGGCACATCGACGGCGAACCCGGTCAGGCCCAGCCAGCCCGGCAGCACGACCATGAACAGCCAGGCGTAGAAGGGGAAGAACAGGAGCTGGAACACGCTGTTGAAGGCGACCAGTCCGGCGACGTAGTCGTTGTCGCCCCCGGCCAGCTGGTTCCAGACGATCACCATGGCGATGCAGCGCGCCAGTCCGATCAGGATCACGCCGGCCATGTACTCGGGCGCATCGTGCAGGAACGCGACCGCCAGCACGAACATCAGCACCGGCCCGATCAGCCAGTTCTGCACCAGCGACAGCAGCAGCACGCGGCGGTCGGAGAACACCCGGGGCAGCGACTCGTAGCGCACCCGCGCCAGTGGCGGATACATCATCAGCACCAGGCCGATGGCGATCGGCAGGCTGGTGCCGCCGACACTGAGCGCGTCCAGCGCCGCCGGCACGCCGGGCCAGAGCGTTCCCACGGCAGTTCCAAGGGCCATCGCCGCGAAGATCCAGGCGGTCAGCCAGCGGTCGAGGAAGCCCAGGCGGGGCGCCGGGCGTGGGCCGGTGGTGGTGGTGGCGTCCATGCGCAGGCTCCGGTCAGAGTCGGCGCAGCAGGTCGTCGACCCGGCGGCCGATCTCGTCGCGAACGAGCCGGTAGCCGTCCTCACCCAGGTCGCGCGGGTCGGGCAGGGCCCAGTCCTCGCGGATCCGTGCCGGGATCCACGGGCAGCGATCGCCGCAGCCCATGGTGACCACGGCATCGAAGTCGACATCGCGAAACTCCTCCAGCGACTTGCTGCGCTGGCCGGCCAGGTCGATGCCGAGCTCGGCCATGTGGGCGATGGCCTTCGGGTTGACCTGGCCGGACGGCGCCGAGCCGGCGCTGTCGGCGCGCAGCGCAGCGCCGCCACGGTGGCGGGCAAAGGCCTCGGCCATCTGGCTGCGGTTGGAATTCTCGACGCAGACGAACAGCACGCGTTTCATGATTGGACGATTTCCGTGGCAGGGGTCGGGCAGGGTGCGGGCTGGCCGCAATCGGCGCCGGCGCAGCAGTTCTCGGTGAGGTAGGCGAGCAGGGCGTTCATGCGCAGAAAGTGCGCCGTGCAGGTGATGCTGCGCCCCACGCGCCGGTCCACCACCAGGCCTGCGCTGCGCAGTACGTTCAGATGGTTGCTGAGGGTCGCGGGCGGCAGACCCAGGCGCGTTTTCAGATCGCCCACCTGCAAGCCTGCGGGGCCGGCCTGGACCAGGAGCCGGAAGATCGCCAGTCGGGAGGGCTGGCCCAGGGCGCTGAGCAGGACGAGGGCATCGGTTGATTTCATGATTCCGGGAGTATGGAAGTATTGGGTTGCGAGTTCAACTGAGCAGGGAGAAGGGGCGGGGAGCAGGGCGCAGCTCGCAGGATGCGCGGTCGGTCTACGCGCTGTTGGTGGGGCCCTCTCCCCCGCCCCTCCCCCGCGTCGCGGGGGAGGGGAGAAGTGCGGTGCCGCCGCCCGCCCGGGACTCGGGACTCGGGACTCGGGATTCGGGATTCGGGATTCGGGATTCGGGATTCGGGATTCGGGACTCAGGATTCGGGATTCGGGATTCGGGATTCGGGATTCGGGATTCGGGATTCGGGTCGGGGCGCGCCAGAAGAGAGTGTGGGCTTGGGAGCCAGGGCGTGGTGGGCTCCCCTCTCCCGCGGCGCGGGAGAGGGGCTGGGGGAGAGGGCCGTCGGGGCGAGGCCGGTCGCCAGGGCAGCAGACCGGAAGGTCGGCAAGGCGCGCGCGCCCGCAGGATCGTCGCCAGCGCGGTTGTTCCCACGTTCCGGGCTACCATCCGCGGCCATGGAGAATCGACAGTCACTGGCGGTGGTGGTGCCCGCCTTCAACGAAGGCGAGGGCCTGGCCGCCTTTCACGCCCGCCTGGCGAAAGTGCTGGATGTGCTTGACCTGGACAGCACCGTCGTCTACGTCGACGACGGCTCCCGCGACGACACCTGGCAGGTGATGGGCTCGTTGGCCGCGCACGATCCGCGCGTGGTGCGCGCCAGGCTGTCGCGGAACTTCGGCAAGGAACTGGCCCTGACCGCCGGCCTGGACCTGGCCGACGCCGACGCCGTGGTGGTGATCGATGCCGACCTGCAGGACCCGCCGGAGCTGATTCCCGACTTCGTGGCCCGCTGGCGCGAAGGCTTCGACGTGGTCTACGGCACCCGCGCCGAGCGCCAGGGCGAAACCTGGCTGAAGCGCCTCACCGCCGCGACCTTCTACCGCCTGATCGGCCGGATCAGCGCCACCCCCATCCCGGCCGACACCGGCGATTTCCGCCTGCTCTCCCGGCGCGCCCACCAGGCGCTGAAGGGCCTGCGCGAGCGGCACCGCTTCATGAAGGGCCTGTTCGCCTGGGTCGGCTACCGGCAGACCGCCCTGGTCTACCAGCGCGATCCCCGCCATGCCGGCACCAGCAAGTTCAACTACCTCAAGCTCTGGAACTTCGCGGTCGAGGGAATCACCTCGTTCTCCGCGGTGCCCTTGCGCTTGGCGACCTGGACCGGCGTCGCCACCGCCCTGGTCGCCTTCGTGTTCGGCGTGTGGGTGGTGATCAAGGCCGCCCTGTACGGCGACCCGGTGCGCGGCTACCCCTCGCTGATGGCCGTGGTCCTGTTCCTGGGCGGCGTGCAGCTGCTCGCCCTGGGCATCATCGGCGAGTACCTGGGTCGCCTGTTCATGGAGTCCAAGCAGCGCCCGCTGTACCTGCTTGACGCCGTCGAGCCGGCCCACCACGATCAGGACCGGCCCGGACCGCAACCGACGCCCGGCCCGGCACCGCGCCGGGACGAGGCGGCGCTGCGGCGCACGGATTGAGCGGCCCTGTCGTCCCCACCCATACTCCGGCGGTGGCGTCGGCGGCCGGTCAGGACGCGCCGGCCACCCTCGCGACACTGCCCGCCATGGCGGCGGGCGGACCGCGCATCTTCCTGGGAGGGAACAGAGCATGCGTAGCAACCTGACCGCCGGCGCGCTGGCCGTGCTGACCGTGGCCGGCCTGGCCTGGGCGGCGACCACCGCGCCCGCCAAGCGCGCCAACCTCAAGCCGCTGGGCGGCGACTACTGGGCGATCCGGGTCTCCTACCCGACCTTCCATTTCAGCCCCAGCTGGTACCAGGACGCTGAACGCGAGGATGCGCTGGTCAGCGCCGGCGTACCGGCCGGCGAGAAGACCTACCGCCGCAGCAGCGAATCGCCGCTGGCCCTGGACCCGGAGAGCTGGACCTTCCTCGGGCCGGAGCCGCAGGTATTCAACAACTACGGCCAGGTCTCCGGCCGCACCAACGTAATTGTGGTCGACCCGACCGGCCCGGACGGCGACGGCTACCACACCGCCTTCGCCGCCGCTGACGGCGGTGGCGTCTGGAAGAGTACCGACTGCTGCGACGCCGACACCACCTGGCGCAACGTCACCGACCAGCCCGACATCAAGTCGATCGCCATCGGCGATCTGTACATCGATCCCAACGACGCCAACGTGATCTACGCCGGCACTGGCGACCTGCGCTACGGCTCCTTCTCGTTCGGCACCGCCGGCCTTCTGAAGAGCACCGACAAGGGCGAGACCTGGCAGGTGCTGGGCGAGGACGTGTTCACGCCTTTCTACCCGCCCTCGGCCAGCCTGGGCTTTCCGCAGTACCAGGCGATCGGCAAGGTGGTCACCGATCCCGACGATTCCGACACCGTGGTGGTCGGCACCAAGACCGGCCTGTACTTCTCCTACGACGGCGGCGAGAACTGGGAAGGTCCCTGCCTGACCAACCCGCACACCAGCCAGCGCCAGGACATCACCGGCCTGCGCGTGGTCGACAACGCCGGCGGCCCGAGCACGCTGTACGCGGCGGTCGGCACCCGCGGCAACCCGACGCCGGTGCAGCCGGACCTGGCCAACCTGGGCGCCAACGGCGTCTACCGCACCGCCATGCCGACCAGCGGCTGCCCCTCGGTGGCCTCCTGGAGCCTGCTCAACACGGGCTGGCCGGCGGGCACCGGCAACGGCGATCCCACCGGCAAGGTGCTTGGCCGCCTGGAACTGGCGATCGCGCCCAGCAACCCGTCCGTGCTGTACGCGATGGCCGCCCACGCCACCGCCAACAACGTCCTGGGCGTGTGGCGCAGCAACGACGGCGGCGACACCTGGACGCAGACCGCCGCCACCGCCGGCGTGCAGGCGCAGTCGTGTTCCAGCGCCGCCGGCGGCGGCCAGCAGATGTGGTACGACGCCAACCTGACCGTCGACCCCAACGATCCCAACACCGTGCTGCTCAGCGGCGTCGACCTGTACCGCTCGACCAATGGCGGCACCACCTTCCAGAACATCACCTGCGGCTACGGCAACGGCAACGCCCACGTCGACCACCACTCCACCGCCTACCTGCCGACCGGCAGCGGCGGCTACGACAGCGACAAGGTGCTGGTCGGCACCGACGGTGGCGTCTACTACACCGGCAACGTGCGCTTCGGCACCGGCGGCACCTCGGCGGCCAACCGCCCCACCTACCTGTCGCTGAACCGCACCATCGGCTCGATCGAGTTCTATTCCGGCGACATCACCGGCAACTTCGCCAATGCCAGCTCGCCAGGCGCCGCCGGCGGCGCCCAGGACAACGGCAGCGCCACCATCCGCTGGAACAACACCGACCCGGGCCCGGGCACCTGGACCGTGCGCCTGGGCGGCGACGGTATCTACAGCCGCATCGAGCCTGTCAACGAATTGCGTTGGTATGCGTCCAGCCAGAACGGCAACTTGCGTGTATCCACCACCGGCCACGCCGGGACCACGGTCGCAGCTTCTGGCGCCTGGACCGGCGAGACCCGCAGCTTTGTGATGCCGGTCGAGATCTATCGCTATGGCGAACTGAACGCGCCCGGCAGCGGCTGCACCAGCGCGGTCGGCTGCACCTTCATGCTGGCCGGCGGCATCCGCGTCTGGGAAACGATCCAGGGTGCGATTCCGGCCAGTTCCTGGTATGCCAACAGCCCCAACCTGACCAAGGGCACCCTGGGCAACCGTTCCTTCATCAACCAGCTCGCCTACGCGGTGGCCTCGCCGAAGGTGGCGATCGCCGGCACCAACGACGGCAACGTCTGGATCGGCCACGGCATGAACGCCGGCACCGCCAACAGCGCCACCTGGGTCAACGTCACCGCGGCCAACGCCGTGCTGCCCAACCGGCCGGTGATGGATGTCGTGGTCGACGTGCTCGATGCCGCCAACCCCGGCGCCGACATCGTCGGCTATGCGGCGCTCGGCGGCTTCGCGCAGAACACGCCCGGCCAGCCCGGCAACGTCTACCAGGTGATTTGCGAGAACAACTGCTCGACCTTCGTGTGGCGCAACGTCAGCGGCAACCTGCCGAACATCCCGACCAACGCCATCGCCATCAACCCCAACGTGCCCGGCCAGGTGTTCGCCGGCACCGACTGGGGCCTGTACTACACCGACGACGCGTTCGCGCCCGAGCCGGTCTGGCACCGCTTCGAGAACGGCCTGCCGCGCGTGATGATCTGGGACATGGCGGTCGACCGCGGCTTCACCACCCTGGCCGTGTTCACCCGCGGCCGCGGCGCCTGGGCCTGGCCACTGCCGACCACCGCGATCGGCAACGACACGATCTTCGCGCACGATTTCGAGTTGCAGTAGGAGAAGCCGGGACCCGGGACTCGGGACTCGGGACTCGGGACTCGGGACTCGGGACCCGGGACTCGGGACTCGGGACGCGGGACGCGGGACGCGGGGACCGGGGACCGGGGACCGGGGACCGGGGACCGGGGACCGGGGCGGAAAGTGTCACCTCTCCCGCAGTGTGGGAGGGGTGTTGGCGGACAGGGGTCTGTTCGCGACCCGCAACCTTGAGCGCGGCCCTTCTCCGGTTCGCGCTCCTCACGCCCCCATCGAGCGCGACTTGAGGGCGAGCCGTCGGATGGTCCGGATGGGTTGAGCACCCTCGGAAGAATCCGGCCCCATCGGTTGCGGAACCCGGCCGGCGTGGCCGGCTGCCGGGCAGGCGATGGCGTGGAGGTACCGGTCAGCCTGACGGTCGGCCGGGACCGGCGGCGCCAACCGCGCTAGACTCCCGCCATCCGGCAACGAGGGCGAGGCGATGAACAACGCCAGGCATCTGCTCCAGGGCAAGGACGGCGCGATCCACGCGGTCGCACCCGGCGACTCGGTGCTGGAGGCGATTCGCCGCATGGCCCAGCACCATGTCGGCGCCCTGCTGGTGATGGAGGGTGAGACGCTGGTCGGCATCGTTTCCGAGCGCGACTACGCCCGCAAGGTCATCCTCAAGGACCGCTCCTCGCGCGACACCCGGGTCGCCGACATCATGTCGTCGCCGGTCATCACCGTGCCGCCCGACGCCACCCTGGACGCCTGCATGCGCACCGTCACCGACCGCCGCGTCCGCCACCTGCCCGTGGTCGAGGGCGGTCGCGTGCTGGGCGTGCTGTCGATCGGCGACCTGGTCAAGGCCGTGATCGACGCCCAGGCGCGGGAGATCGAGCAGTTGCAAAGCTACATCTCGACCTGAGCGCCGACGCCGGCGCGCCAGCGGCCGCAGGCCCGCAGCCGCAGGCGCAGCGATCCCTCACTGCAGCTCGAAGCCATCCCGGAACAGCACATCCCCTGGTGGCGACCAGTAGGCGATCTGGTGCGCGACCTGGCCACCGGCGACGATCAGCGGGCCCACTGCGACCACGGTGTCCTCCCGCACCAGCAATCGGTTGACGCCGCCACAGTTGCGGCGCAGGCCGATGCCCTGCGGACCGGGCATCTGCCGCCAGCCCCCGGTCGGGTGGTAGCCCGCCACGCAGTGCAGGTCGAGATCGCCGATCCGCTCGAAGCCCCCGCCCAGCACCAGCCCGTCGCCGCTGACCGCCATGTCGCCCACGTGCCAGTCCAACTCCTGGCCGGCGCCGTCGGTCACCGGGTGCCAGGTGGCACCGTCCCAGCGTGCCAGGAAGCGCGGGCTGGTTCCGCTCGGCGGCGCGCCGAAGCTGCCGCCCGCGTATAGCGCGCCGTCCAGGCTGGCCAGGGCGCGTACCGCGCCGGTGGACAGCCCGGTGCCGAGCGGACGCCAGCCCTCGGTGGGATTCCACCGCGCCACGCGCAGCGCCGGCGTGCCGCCGCCGAGCTGGGTGAAGCCGCCCCCGGCGATCAGTTCGCCCTGGTGGGTGTGCAGCGTCGTCACGATGCCATTGCCCAGCCCGCCATCGACGGCCTGCCAGGCGCTGCCGGTCCAGCGGGCGATGCGCGCCATCGGGGCGCCGCCGAAGCCGCCGGCCGCGGTGAACCACCCTGCCGCGTAGAGCTGGCCCTGGTACACATGCAGGGCCTCGACGGTCCCGCCCAGGCCGTTGGCCATCGGCTGCCACGCGTTGCCGTCCCAGCGCGCGACGCGGTTGACGGTGCGGCCCGGCGGCGCGTCGGGGTCGGGCGCATAGGTGAAACTGCCGCCCGCGATCAACTGGCCTTCGAACTCGACCACGGCATTGACCTCGCCATTCGAGAAGCCGCCACTCAGGCCCAGCCACTGGGTGCCGTCCCAGGCCGCGATCCGCGCGCTGGACGCCGAGCCCGCCTCCGTGAAGCCGCCCCCGACCAGCAGGTGGCCCGCGTACGACAACACGGTCTGCGGCCGCCCGCCCATCAGGCCGTTGACCGGTGCGTCCGAGACCCGTGCGAAGCCGGCACCGGTCCAGCGCGCGATGCCGGGGCTCAGCACGCCACCGGCCTGGTTGAACAGGCCGCCCAGGTAGATCTCGTCGCCGAAGCTGGCCAGGCTCAGGACGTTGTCCAGCCCGGCGCCCGCGCCGTCCGGACCCGAGAGGGCAAGCCACTGGCCGCCGTCCCAGGCGATCACCCGCGGCGAATCGATCGTGCCCGAGCCGGGAAACGAGCCGCCGACGTAAAGCAGCCCGTGCTGCGCCTGCAGGGCGTAGACCTGGTGGGTGACGTTGCCCAGGCCGATGCCCAGCGCGCTCCAGGCCGAACCATCCCAGCGCGCCACGTTGCGCGCCGGCACGCCGCCCGCGCTGGCGAAACGTCCGCCCACGAACAGGCCCGACGGGGTGCTGTGCAGGGCGTTCACCGCGGTCCCGAAGCCCGCGTCCTGGGCGACGCCCTGACCCGAGGGGCCGGCCAGGGCCTGCCAGGCGCTGCCATTCCAGCGCGCCACGTGATTGATGGATGGCGAGGACGAGACGATGGAGCCGCCGGCGACCAGTTCCCCCTGGTGGACGGTCAGTGCATTGACGGTGGCGCTGGCCTGGAACGGGTTGGCGAGCACCTGCCAGTCGCTGCCGGTCCAGCGGGCCAGGCCGTTGACCGCCATGCCGCCTGCCTGGCTGAACTGGCCGCCGACGATCAGCTCGTCCTGGAAGACCGTCAGGGCCCGGACCGAGCCGCCGACACCGGCCCCCTGGCTGCCGGCCAGCGTATGCCAGGCCTGGCCGTCGTAGCGCAGGATGCCGCCCGGCGACTGCCCGTCTGGCGCCAGGAAGCTGCCGCCGACGATGAGCTCGCCCTGGAACGCGGCCATCGACCACACCGCGAAGTTGAAGACCAGATCGGGATCGCCGGGCAGCGGCACGCGCTCCCAGGCGCTGCCGTCCCAGCGGGCGATTCCCGGGCTGTAGACATCGTCCATGGTGACGAAGTTGCCGGCGGTATACAGCGCGGGGCCGCGGCCGTCGTCCCAGACCGCCTGGGCCCAGACGCCCGGGATGAAGTTGATGGCCGATGCGCCGTTGGCGCCGGCGCCAGCGAACGGGCTGTGCCAGCCGCCGGCGGCGGTCCGCTCGTGGCCCAGGTCGACGCCGTGCCCCTGCCCGGCGAGCAGGGCGAAGAGCAGGCAGGCCAGCATGGCAGGTACATGAGGCCGCAGCCCGGCGCGGCGGATCACGAAGACGTGCATGGTCAGTATCTCTCCAGTGGCGCCGCCCGGACGAGGGGCGGCTTGCGGAGTACAGGCGCAGGCGGGCGGGGAATCGGCTCACCGTCATCAGACGATGGCGACACGCGGGGGTGGCGGTCGGCTGCCCGTCCTGCGGGTCGGGCGTCGCCGCTGGCCGGGACCGGCGAGCGCACTCGCCGCCACCAGCGCCAGCATCGACGCGCGCTCGCGAGCGATCGCGCGGACGCACGCCGGGGCAGCCAGCAGGCTGTTGGAAAACAGCCTGCTGGCTGCGGTCATGGATGGCCGCTCGGCGGAGCACCGGCTCAAGCAGTTGATCCGACGGGAGCGGGTCCGGACCTGCGCCGGACGGGCGACCTGAAAAGCGAGCAGGACGGCCGCTCCTCAACGAGCGGCTGGCCGGGCGAGGCGGGTCCGGACGCGCACCGTCGCCGGCCTTGATAGCAATCCCGCCATTTCCGCGCTTGTCAGGGTGGCGGCGGTGTCCAGTGGCGACGCGGCCGGCGACATCGAACCGGGAGATCCACCATGGCACGCATCCGCACCCTCGCATCCGTCCTCGTCCTGGGCGCCGGGCTGGGCTTAAGCGCCCCGTCCCTGGCCGAACCCCGCGGCCTGTCGCTGACCGTCAACAGCCTGGGCGACGACACCATTCCCGGCGACGGTCTGGTGACCCTGCGCGAGGCGATCGTCGCCGCCCAGACCGGCGGCACCACCGATCTCGGACAGACCGGGGGCGGCCTGGCCGTGCCGACGCGCCTGGACCTTCGCAGCCTCAGCGGTGCCATCGTGCTCGAGGACACCCTGCCGGTCATCGAGGGTCTGATCCGGATCGACGGTCCGGAGGACGGCAGCCTGCGCATCGACGGCGACGGCCCGAACGGCCGCAAGCGCATCCTGGTGGTCGCCGGCGGTTTCCTGGACCTGATCAACATGGAGCTGCGCAACGGCCTGGCGCGCGGCGGCGCCGGCGGCACCTGCCAGCAGCGCTCCGGCTGCGGCGGCGGCGGCGCCGGCCTGGGCGGCAGCATCCTGCTCGACCACGGCTTCCTGAGCCTGGCCTTCGTCCTGATCAGCGATTCGGTGGCGGAAGGCGGTGCCGGCGGCTCACGCTCACTGCCCGCCGGCGACGACGGCGGCGGTGGTGGCGGCGGCCTCGATCTCGCCGGTGGCGCGCCCAGCCCCTGGACCGGCGGCCTTGGCGCCGATGGCTGGCCGCTGACCGGCCTGGGCGGGGTGGCCGGCACCACCAGTTCCCCGGCAGGCGCCGGCGGCGACGGCGCCGGTGGCGGTGGCGGCGCCCAGGCCCTGTCGCCCAACCTCGCCTTCACCCTCGGAGCCGCCGGCGGCTTCGGCGGTGGCGGTGGCGGCGGCGGTCGCCTTGGTGGCACTGGCGGCGACACGCCGCTGGGTGGTCCCGGCGGCTTCGGCGGCGGCGGTGGCGGCCGCGGCTGCAAGGGCCTGGCCAACGACGGTCCCGGCGGGCCGGGCGGCGAGTTCGCCGGCAATGGCGGCAGCAGCTCGGGCGATGGCAACGTCGGCGGCGGGGGCGGCGGCGGTGCCGGCCTGGGCGGCGCCATCTTCGCGCGCAGCGGCTTCGTCGAGCTGATGGACGTGCGCTTCAGCAACAACCGCGCCCTGCGCGGCGCCGCCGGCAGCCATTTCGGCAACAACGCCGGCGGCGCCGGCCAGGGCAAGGGCGGCGCGCTGTTCCTGATGCCCGGTGTCGGTGCCGTGGCGATGGGCGTGACCTTCGAGGACAACGCCGCCGACGACGCCACCGGCACCGGCTTCACACCGGGCAGCCCGTCCGACACCAACGACGTGTACGGCGTGCTCGAGGTGGAAGACGAGATCTTCCGCCACGGGTTCGAGTGACAGGCCGTCCCGGGGACGGACGCTCGAAGTGCCGACGCGTCCGCCCCCGCGGCCGGGTCACTCGACGACGAGCATCGCGGCCAGGGCCTCGCCCAGGTGCGCGCGCAGGTGGCCTCGGAAGCGTTCCCCGGACGCATAGCCGCCGTCGGCTGCGAAGAAGGCGTCGATCGCCGCCTGCCAGCCGCCGTCCAGCGGCAGGATGACGCCGAAGGTCTCCGCGCCCTCGTCGGCGACTGCATGACGACGCAGCGGCAGGCCGGCGTCGACGGCGCGCCAGTAGTTGTAGGCGTCCATGTAGCCGAAGTGGCCGCCTTCGGCGATGCGCCGGACCAGCGCCTCGTTGCTGTCGACGCCATCGCGGCGCAGCCCCGGCATCCAGGCCGTGGCCAGGGCCTGGATGCGCTGCGCATGCAGGGTGCCGGTGAACTCCAGCGCCGTCAGCCCCGCGAAGGCGTCGGCGACTTCGTCCATCGCCCCGAGTTCGGCGACGTCGCGGTGGCTGACCAGCACCGCGATGTTGCGCAGATAGGGCGGCGAGAACGCCAGCTCGCCTCGGCGCGCCTGGGTGATCGTCACGTTGCCCACCCCGAACACCCCGCCGCGCCCGTCGCGGACCTGCGCGTAGAACGTCCGCCAGTCCGGCTGCTCCAGCCAGCACGGCGCCACCTCCAAACCGTGCTGCGCGCGCAGGAACGCCGCGAAATCGCGCAGCAGCTCGACGGTGACGCCGGTCAGCCGGCCGTCCTGCCGGTAGGCGAAGGCCGGCGCCGGCACGTAGACGAACACCGGCACCGCCCGGCCGCTGGCGAGCGACTCGTCGAAATCCAGTCCCGCAAGCGCGGGGGCGTCGACTGCCGGGCAATCGACGTCGCCTTGTGTGGTCCCAGCGGCACGGGCGTGGCCGGCCAGGCAGGTGGAAACGGAAAGGGCTAGGGCCAGCAGTCGGCAGCAAGCGAGGTTCATGCGCTGGTACGTGGTGGTGGAGGGGTACGGGGGTCAGGGTACCGCTTCGTCATGAGCGTGTTGGGATGCGGGATCTTCCAGGCCGGCTGGCGCTCGGTGCGGCGGGATGAGGCGCTGGCGGGGAACGGTGCTGAATCGACCGGTGAGCTTCATGGGCTGCGCCGACGAGGTGCGGTTCGGAGGTGAACGGGCAAGAGGCCGCGCCTGCGCCAGCGTTCGCGCCACTGCTTGCCCGGCAGGGCAAGCAGTGCAAGGATTCCACCAGGCCACATCTCCGGTTGGCAAAGACGGACGGGTTAGGCGGATAGGGAGCTAGGGTTGGGGTGAGACAAAGTACTGAAATGATTGGCGATTCCAATGTCGGCTTGCCGCTCCGGCCAGCTTATGCGGCTCGGATTACACGGCAACTTGCCGTCGATTAGTAGTTAGATGCCGCTGGATAGCCTTCCGTGATGCAAAACCCGTCGCCAAGCTCGTGGAGCACGGAAGACTTCGAGCATCTCTCGTGGCACGACAACCACATCCATGCGCTTCGCATTTTGGAGGGCTCAGATGGGTCCGGAGAGCTCGTGCTCGACATTGACCACATCCTCCACTGGATCCCCCGCAATCCAACCTATTCATTCCAAGTAGCACCAGCAGTTCTTACCTTTCATGAAGTCTTCGCGCTGCGAGTACTGATTGATTACACTGTCCCGAGTGCCGCTATTGGACCGGCATCGATCCATGAAATCACTCGCGAGGCTCAAGGTCTATGGCGCATCCTTCTCAACTGGCCTTCCGGAGAGATCTCCTTCACAAGCCCAGGGTTTACTTTGCGTCTTTCAGGTCCCTGCGTCGAGTCGAATGCACAGCACCTATCACCAGAAGAGCGAGTCCACTGTGGCGGCATCTAACTTTGCGTTCAAGCCGACCGCCGGGACAGGCTTTCTCCTTTCCGGTGTGCCCTTGGCCGGCGGCGGCTTAACGCGGCGTTAGACTTCATGAGACCTACCCGGCCTTGGCGAGAAATGATTGCGGACTGGGCGCCGGAGCTTTCGACCAAGCTTGGCCGACCCGTAGACCTGATCTTGGAGAAGGGTCTTGGGGCCTTGGACTTTGGCGCAAGCTCATCCGTCGAGATTAGGGACCCTGGCGGCATGACTACGCGCATCGAGCTCGCATTTGCCTTGATTCGCCCAGAGCAGAACATTGCGGCCGTGTTCTCGGAGCACTGCGGATACTTGAAGTTTGATCTCAGGGAGGACTCAGTAGTGGCAGAGATCCGTGAGGAGATCTACACGCACTGGGGTGACCCAGAGTGAGGTACAACAATTCATTCAAGCCGAACCCGCTTCGCTGGTCGGCTTAACTCGGGCGTTGGACGTTGAGCAGACATCTGGTAATTACTTTTCTGTTGTTGCTTGCAGCGTGCTCCTCGGTTTCTACCAGAGGTTTGCCGCGCTTCGTTGAATCTCACGTCGCGCGGGCGGACGGGGCGTCCGAGATTGTCGTGTCGGCTTTGGCCATTAAACCTGACGGGTCCAGCGCAGGTCCGGTAAACATGATGGCGCTACTTGAGGAGGCGGCTGAGGCACTCTGTGCCGGAAGCTACACAATTGATACAGACGAGAGCATTGGCCTTATTACGCCCAGGTCTGGTGGCATGCGTGCAACGTTTACAGGGATAGTCCGTTGTCAGCATTAGAGAAGTGCTGTCAGAGCACACTCACAAGACGCCTGCCGATTCGCGGACGCCGAGCTTCGTTCGTGTTCCATCTGGAAACGTACTGCGATGGGAACCTTCCGGCGCCAGTCGTTTCCAACGACGCATATCGCAATTGAAGGCTGGGAGATTAGCAAGTGAGCTGGCTTCGCCGGTAACCGAACATAGACGTTGGGGGATATCCAGCATTTGTCCAGGAGGTGTTCCGTGTTTGTCACGAATGGAGTGATTGTTTTCATTGCCGGCTTTTCTCTAGCGGTTCCCACATGGACTGCAGGGGCCTCGGAAAGCGAAGAGTGCTGGCAAAAAGCCAGGGTCCACATCGAGGAGACGGTCCCGCCTGTTGCGATTCTGGGAGAAGAAAAAAAGTTTGAGTCCATTGATGTTCGGCTACCCATTGATTGTTCGACGAAGCGCGTTCTCTTGCCAGTTGGCCTAATCCAGGCCTTGGCTTGGGTGGATCGTGGGATGCCAATCGCCTATAAATCCGGCTTGTTAACTGACTCGCTTTATCTGGATTCCCCATACGGATCTTCGGTCTTGGCGGACGTGGGCAGATTTTATCGGGACCATTGGCGCCTCGATAGGAAAAGTCAGATTTGCACTGCAACGTGGAGGGCACTGTCTGAGCTGGGGGACCCTCCGTTTGTTGATGAGGATACTGAGCACTGTGGAGCCGACCTGCAGCGACTACTTCGTTTTGCTCTGACAATGCGGCACTGTGAGATTCCCGAGGGAAACAGAAATCTCTCGGTTTCAAGTGGCTGTGTGCCGCCAGGATGGCTGGCGAAGTAGCGAGCAAGGAACGGGGTCAGGTTCAGTTCTTTGGAGTGGGGGCATGACTCGCCAGGCGTCATGCGCCGCGGCAGTGGGCGTCGAGTCAAGCGCGCGGTCCGGACGCCTGCGCGGCGGGTGGTCGGGGCCTCGGCGTTCTCCCCGAAGCGAATGCTGCCCAAAGGCACGACGACGCTGTCGAGTCCGTCGCGTCGTCCCCCGGCAACTCGACCTGGACCACCCCGTCCGGCTCCAACCGGACTCACGCCCGCGCGTAACCCGCCTCGCGTTGCCCGCGGATCGCCAGCACAAGGGCCACGTCCAGCATCGGCAGGTAGCGATACAGCGCCACGTAATCCTCCGCGCCGCGACCGATCACCAGTTCGCGCCGGTCTTCGCCGGCCGGCCAGCCGATCAGTGGGTTGGCTTCGAGCACATCCAGGGCGCTGATGATCCCGGCGACCCGCGTCTGCGCGGCCTTGGCCTCGTGGCGCAACAGGTGGTCGACGATGCGGTCGAGGTCGTCGATCACGCCGGGCGCAAGGCGGACGCGTGCCATCTCACCTGGCCTGCTTCCTGGTTGCGGGTGCCTTGACCGGTTTCCCGGAGAGCCGTTGTTGCAGCCAGGTGCGTGCCTCTTCCCAGGGGATCGCCTGCCCGGTCTCCAGGAACTGCGCATAGCGCTGGTCGGCGACCGCGTGGAAGGCAGCACGCTGCTCGCTCAAGGTCGCCTTTTCCGCGATGGCTTCCAGGATGAAGTTGTGCGAGGTGGTTCCGGCCGCTTCCGCCGCCCTGGCGATGCGCGCCTTCAGTTCTTCAGGAAGGCGGATGGTGGTCGTGCTCATGCGGATTCCTGCGGCGCTGCGGCGACGGAAAAGTAGCACAGGTGTGCTACACGCGAGAAACGGGGTCAGGTTCGGTTCCTTGGCGTGGCGGCAAGGCGCGCCAGGCACCAGTCGCCGGGAGGCGGCACGCGTCGAGACCGGCGCGACGGCCGGACGTCTGCGAAGCGAGCGGTCCGGGCCCTGGTCTTCGCCCGCATGAGGTCGCGCTGTGGGGATGCTGTTGCTGCAGGCTGGGGCGGATTCGGCGACTTGCGGAGCGGGCAGGGCGTGCCGGGATAGCGCCCGGACGGCGTAGTCGCGATCGCCCCCGGTGCCATCAAGGGCCAGCCAGGCGGGAGGCGACTGCAGCGGATTGCCGCGGCTGCCGGGGGGTTGGGGGGAGGGCAGCTCGACCTGGGACGGCGGTCCGGCGCGTCGATCATGCGGGCCCACACGCGGTCCCGCCGGGGTGCCGAGCCTCGGGAACGCATCCGGGGTGCCGACTGACCTGCCCCGGCATCGCAACTCAATGCGCTGATTGAAAACGAAAAAATCTTGCCGATAGGGGCGCGCAAGCTTCCGATCAGGCAGCGCCGGCGCCTCCCCTCCAGATTGGCCGCCTCCGCGATCCCGCGGTCGTCACCCCAACCTGGAGACCCAAGTCCATGCGTCCTTCATACCTGCCACGCCAGCGCGGCCACCTGTCGGTGGACACCCCGTCCCGCTACGTCCGCGCTCCTGCGCAGCGCTTCGGAAGTACCCGCCCCAGGCGGCGCCTGACTGCGGTGGCCCCGGCACCGTTGCCCGCCCATCCGGCGCCGGCCAGCCCCTCGGGATCCCCGGCGGGCCGCCGGCCCTGGAACCCGGCGCGGGCATCCGTCCTGGCGATGGCGCTTTCCCTGCTGGCCGGCCTGCTGCTGCCCCTGCAGGCCTCGGCGGCGCAGTACTGCGCTCGCACCGTCGCCCAGCTCAGCCTGGCGCTCGACCTGGCCGAGGCCAACAACGAGAACAACGTTATCCGGATCGCCCGGGGCGTGATCGCGCCGGCCGCTCCGAGCGATGGCCACCTGTTCTTTTACCTCTCAAGCAAGGACCGGTCGCTGGAGATCAGCGGCGGATGGGACCCTGTGGACTGCTCCAGCCAGGTCCTCGATCCGGGCAGCACCCGAATCGAGGCCAACGGCTCCTTCGGCCTGTTCCAGGCCATCATCGGCTCGGCGGGTGGCAACGCCCGGCTGCGGGTGCACAACCTGACCCTGTCCGGCGGCTCCAGCGACTCCCTGGTCGCGCGCGGCCTGGGCCTCAACGTCAGCGGGTTCCAGTACGTCCATGGCAAGGTGGAGATCGACCGGGTGGTGTTCGCGGACCATCACTGCAGCCATGCCGAGAGCCGGGGCTGCGCATTGAACTTTTCCTTCGGCATCAAGGAGGTCGTGGTCCGCAACAGCCTGTTCCACCACAACAGCGCCGGCGGCACCGCCGCCATCCGGGCCTGGGTTACCGAGGACATCCAGCCGGTGTTCCGGCTGCACAACAACACCCTCGTCGACAACTACGCCCATGCGCCCGACCAGGCACGGGCCAGCGCCGTCGAGTTCCTCGGCGACACCGACACGATCCTGATGTACAACAATATCCTGTTCGGCAATCCGACGCTGAACGCGCCAGTCCCGCTGCCCGATCTCGCCCGCGACCCGGCCGGTGCGATCCTCGGCAAGCACAACAACATCGCCGCCAGCGCGGTGACCTGGACGCCCGACACCAGCGGCAACCGCTCGATTCCGCCGGTGTTCGCCGGCCGCGTCGACGACTATCGCCTGCGCGGCGACTCGCCGCTGCGCGATGCTGGCTTCAATGCCGGTTGGCCGACCCATGGCCTGCTGGAGCTGGGCGGTGGCCCACGCGTGCTGGGCCCGACCATCGACCTGGGTGCCTACGAGTCGGACGTGCTGTTCAACGCCGGCTTCGGCGATTGAGGTCGGCGCGGCCAGAACGGTGCCGGGTGCAGTGCCGCGGCAGGAAGGGGAGCGGACCGGGTCGCCTGGAGAGCACGAAGGGCTGGACGAGGTGCGCATCCGCGTCGGGTGGGGCGCCCGACCGGTGTCCGGCAACATGCTGCATGCGCACATTGGGGCGGGTCGCATTTCAGGCGGCTCGATCCCCGGTGCGTAGGGAACGGTCTCGCGGTTGCAGCGTCCTTGCCCTGCCCGGTTGATTCCTCAGGCCAATGCCTGTCATTGGCGCAATCGATTTCCTCTGCATGCCCGGTGGGATCATGCTCGGAGCTGTTCTCCGGTCCATGCCCAAGAGGAACATCCGTCATGTCCAACGAAGCGAAATGCCCCGTCCACGGCGGCACCGGCCACATCGGCATCGGCCAGGGCCCGCGCAATCTCGATTGGTGGCCGAACGCGCTGAAACTCGACGTCCTGCACCAGCACTCGCCGAGATCGAATCCGCTCGGCGAGGCGTTCGATTACCGGAAGGAATTCGAAAAGCTCGATCTCGACGCGGTGGTCGCCGACCTGAAGGCGCTGATGACCGACTCGCAGGAGTGGTGGCCCGCGGACTATGGCCACTACGGCGGTCTGTTCGTGCGCATGACCTGGCACGCGGCTGGCACCTACCGCATCTATGACGGCCGCGGCGGCGGTGGCACCGGCGACCAGCGCTTCGCCCCGCTGAACAGCTGGCCCGACAACGGCAATCTCGACAAGGCGCGCCGTCTGCTGTGGCCGATCAAGCAGAAGTACGGCAAGCAGCTGAGCTGGGCCGACCTGTTGATCCTTGCCGGCACCGTCGCGATGGAGTCGATGGGCTTCAGGACCTTCGGTTTCGCCGGAGGCCGTGCCGATATCTGGGAGCCGCCGATCATCGACTGGGGTGCAGAGAAGGAATGGCTGGCCACCAGCGACAAGCCGAACAGTCGCTACTCGGGCGAACGCGACCTTGCCGATCCGTTGGCCGCGGTGCAGATGGGCCTGATCTACGTGAACCCGGAAGGCCCGGACGGCAACCCCGACCCGCTGGCGTCGGCGCGCGACATCCGCGAGACCTTCGCGCGCATGGCGATGAACGACGAGGAGACGGTCGCCCTGACCGCCGGCGGTCATACCTTCGGCAAGGCGCACGGCGGTGGCGATGCCGCCAAGGTCGGCGCCGAGCCCGAGGCCGCCGACATCGCCGAACAGGGCTTCGGCTGGATCAGCACACATGGCAGCGGCAAGGGCAACGACGCGATCACCAGCGGCATCGAGGGCTCGTGGACGCCGAACCCGATCCAGTGGGACAACGGCTACTTCGACATGCTGTTCGGTTACGAGTGGGAGCTGGTGAAGAGTCCTGCCGGTGCGCATCAGTGGCACCCGATCAATCCGCGTCCAGAGCACATGGCGCCGTCAGCGCATGACCCGTCCAGGAAGGTCACGGTGATGATGACCACCGCCGACATGGCGATGCGGATGGATCCGGCCTACGAGAAGATTTCGCGGCGTTTCCACGCCAACCCGGACGAGTTCGCCGACGCCTTCGCCCGCGCCTGGTTCAAGCTGACCCATCGCGACATGGGCCCGCGCTCGCGCTATCTGGGCAAGCTGGTTCCGAAGGAGGTGCTGATCTGGCAGGACCCTGTGCCCGAGGTCGACCACCCGCTGGTCGATGCCGATGATGTCGCGGCGCTGAAGGCCACGGTGCTGGCGTCGGGCCTGTCCACCCAGGAGCTGGTGTCCACCGCCTGGGCGTCCGCATCGACCTTCCGTGGCAGCGACAAGCGTGGTGGCGCCAATGGCGCGCGCATCCGGCTGGCGCCGCAGAAGGACTGGGCCGTCAATCAGCCGGCCCGACTGGGCAAGGTGCTGGGTGTGCTCGAAGGTATCCGGAAGGACTTCGACGCCTCGGCCTCGGGCGGCAAGCGGGTCTCGCTGGCCGATCTGATCGTCATTGCCGGCAATGCCGCAGTCGAGGATGCGGCAGGCAAGGGTGGCGTCAAGGTCAGCGTGCCCTTCCACCCCGGTCGCACGGACGCCAGCCAGGAGCAGACCGATATCGACAGCTTCGCCGTGCTCGAGCCGCGCGCCGATGGCTTCCGCAACTACGTCGCCAAGGGCTACGAGGGTTCGCAGGTCGAGCGCCTGATCGACAGGGCGCAACTGCTGACCCTGTCGGCGCCCGAGATGACGGTGCTGATCGGTGGGCTGCGCGCGCTCGATGCCAATGTCGATGGCACAAGGCACGGCGTGTTCACTTCGCGGCCCGGTGTGCTGAGCAACGACTTTTTCGTCAACCTCCTCGACATGGGCACGAAGTGGAGCCGCACGGCCACGGATCCGGATGTGCTGGAGGGTCGTTGCCGCAAGACCGGTGCGCTGAAGTGGACGGGTACCGTGGTCGACCTGGTGTTCGGGTCGAACTCGCAGTTGCGCGCGCTCTCCGAGGTCTACGCCGAAAGCGACGGCCAGCCGAAGTTCGTGCACGATTTCATCGCTGCCTGGACCAAGGTGATGGAGGCCGACCGCTTCGACCTGAAGTAGGTCGCCCGGTGCGAAGGCCCCGCAGCTGCCGTCACCCCCGGCAGCTGCGGGTCTGACGCGAGAGGCGCCACGCAAGAAGGTGCCAGGGACATTTCCGCGCCACGTTGGCTGGCGCAATCCCGCCCGCCGAGTCCGTCGCGTGGGCATCTCCAGGCAGCACCGGGCGCCCGGCCGCCCCGCCGTTGCCCCCGCGGACCGACGCACACGCCCACTTGCCAACTTCCCGGCCAGCGCCCAGCATTGCGAATTGCCCGCAGCCTGTCCGTGCTCGTGTCTGAATCCGCTTTCACCCTCCTGGCCGGCCTGTCCGGCCGATACCAGCACGGCCGGCCGCGGTGAGCGGCGGCCGGCCGCCTGGGCTGGAGGCGCTGCTGGCGAACCTGCTGGCCCGCCACGGCGCCCGGCTGCGCGCGCTCGTTGCCCAGCATTGCTCGGCAAATCAAGGACTTGACCCGGACGACATCGAGCAGGAGGTGCGCATCCGGCTGTGGAAGGCGCTGGAGCGTGAGAACAATCCGGCCCTGCCTGCGTCTTATATCCAGCGGGTCGTGGTCACCACGGTGATCGACGCCCTGCGCCGCAGCAAGCCGGAACAGACCACGGCATTGCCCGAGGACGGCCAGGAGGCCGGCATCGAGGCCTTGCTTGACCCGGTCGGTCCGGTGCGCAGCGCCCGCGATGGTCAGCACATGGACATGGTCCGTGCCGCCATCGAGGCGTTGCCGGGGCGGCGGCGGCAGCCGGTACGGCTGGCGCTGCAGGGCTTCACCCCGGAGGAGATCGGCGAGCTGCTGGACATGACCGCGACGATGGCCAAGAACCTGATGTACCGCGGCCTGTACGAATTGCGAGACCGCCTGCGGGCGGCCGGACTGGATGGAAGCGACGATGACTGAGCACAACCTGTCCCACCTCTACCGGGCGTCCTGCCGCGACGATGCCGCCGTGCTGGCCTCGGTGACGCCGGCCGAGCTGGTCGACCTGGCCGAAGGCCGCCTGGCCGGCCCGCGCCGCGCTGCCGTGGTCGAGGCGATCGCCGCCTCGCCCTCCCTGGCCCAGGCCTGGCGCCTGGCACGCGCCAGCCGCGACGCAGCGGTCGAGCTGTCGCAAGGGCTCGCCGATGCCCGCCGCGCAACGGCGCGGCCGCTGCATGCCCGTCCCGCCCTGCGCCGCCTGGCGCTGGCCGCCACGGTCTCGGCGGTGGCGGTGGGTTCGGTTTTCATGGCCCGCCAGCTCGGCCCGGATGCCGGCCTGCCGACCATGGTCGAAGAGGACGCCATCGCCACAGCCGGTTTCGACGGCCGTGGCGACGACCGTATCTTCTCGGCAAACACCGGCCTGGAGTCGGACCAGATCTTCGGCCAGAGCTTCAACAACTCCTGACCTCCCGCGCCGGCCCCCGGCCGGCGCCCTCCCCCGAACGAGCCGCCGGCACCCCCGGCGGCTTTTTCGTTTCAGCCGCAACCAGCCCGACTCCGCCAGTATCCCGGCCCCGGCCCCGGTCCCGGTCCAAGGCGAGCAGCCTCGCTCGCCGGTCCGCATCAAGCACCTGCCCCCAGGTCCCGCGACGACCCCGCGCGCCCGCAGTGCAGGAAAGGGGTAGCAAAAAGGAAGCGGCAGCCGGCACGCACCCCGACACGACCGGCCCCACGCCATCGCCGTACCAGCCAATGGAGCAAGGCGCGGTCGCACTTGCGCATCTGCCCCGGCCCTGCTCGCCTTTCCCCGGTCCCCGGTCCCCGGTCCCCGGTCCCCGAGTCCCCAGTCCCGACCCCACCTACCCCTGCGTCTCCCGCGTCGCCGCGAACACCAGGTCCGGCCATCGTTCCTGGGTGAGCTGCAGGTTGACCCGGCTGGGCGCCAGATAGACCAGCTCACCGGCGGCGTCGATGGCCAGGTTCAGGGCGTTCTTGTCGCGGAACTCCTCCTGCTTGCGGGCATCGCCGCCGCGCACCCAGCGCGCCGTGCTGATGCCGACCGGTTCGAAGGCGGCGTCGACGCCGTACTCGTCCTTGAGCCTGTAGGCCACGACGTCGAACTGCAGCATGCCGACCGCGCCCAGCACCAGGTCGTTGCTCATCAGCGGCCGGAAGAACTGGGTGGCGCCTTCCTCGCTGAGCTGGGCCAGACCCTTCTGGAGCTGCTTGAGCTTGAGCGGATCGCGCAGGCGGGCGCGCCGGAACAGCTCGGGCGCGAAGTTGGGGATGCCGGTGAAGACCAGCGCCTCGCCCTCGGTGAAGGTGTCGCCGATCGAGATGGTGCCGTGGTTGTGGATACCGATCACGTCGCCCGGCCAGGCCTCGGCGGCGATCTCGCGGTCGGAGGCCATGAAGGTCAGCGCGTTGGCCAGCTTGAGCTCCTTGCCGCTGCGCACGTGGAAGGCCTTCATGCCGGCCTGGAAGCGCCCCGAGCACACGCGCATGAAGGCGACGCGGTCGCGGTGCTGCGGATCCATGTTGGCCTGGATCTTGAACACGAAGCCGGTCAGCCGGTCCTCGCCGGGTTCGACCTGGCGGCTGGTGGTTGCGCGCGGCCGCGGCGACGGCGCGTGCTCGACGAAGAAATCCAGCAGCGGCTGCACGCCGAAGTTGTTGACCGCCGAGCCGAAGAACACCGGTGCCTGTTTGCCGGCCAGGTAGGCCTCGCGGTCGAACGGGTGGCTGGCGCCCTGGACCAGCTCCAGTTCCTCGCGCAGCTCGGCGAGCATGGCCGAGCCGATCCGTTCGGCCAGTTCCGGCGCGTCGATGGAAGCGAAGATGGTCGAGTCCTGGCGCGTGAAGTTGCGGCCGGACTCGTACAGGTGGACCTCGCCGCTGACCAGGTGCACGACGCCCTTCAGGCGCGAGCCCATGCCGATCGGCCAGGTCACCGGCGCGCACTGGATGCCGAGCACCGACTCGATCTCGTCGAGCAGGTCGATCGGCGCCTTGCCTTCGCGGTCGAGCTTGTTGATGAAGCCCATGATCGGCGTGTCGCGCAGGCGGCACACCTCCATCAGCTTGATGGTGCGCTCCTCGACGCCCTTGGCGACGTCGATCACCATCAGCGCGGAGTCGACCGCGGTGAGCACGCGGTAGGTGTCCTCGCCGAAGTCGGCGTGGCCGGGGGTGTCGAGCAGGTTGACGATGCGGCCCTCGTAGGGGAACTGCATCACCGAGCTGGTCACCGAGATGCCGCGCTCCTTCTCCAGCGCCATCCAGTCCGAGGTGGCGTGGCGGGCCGCCTTGCGGCCCTTGACCGAGCCGGCCATCTGGATGGCGCCGCCGAACAGCAGCAGCTTCTCGGTGAGCGTGGTCTTGCCGGCGTCCGGGTGCGAGATGATCGCGAAAGTGCGCCGGCGCGCGGCTTCCTGGGCGGGGGTGGTCATGGCGGGCAGGGGGTCTTCCGGGCAGCCGCCCATTGTACGGGAGGGCGTTGGGGGGACTCGGGACTCGGGACTCGGGACTCTGGGCTCGGGACCCGGGACCCGGGACCCGGGACCCGGGACCCGGGACTCGGGACTCGGGACTCGGGACTCGGGACTCGGGACTCGGGACCGGGGACCGGGGACCGGGGTCCGGGGTCCGGGGTCCGGGATTTCGGGATTTCGGGATTTCGGGATTTCGGGATTTCGGGATTTCGGGATTTCGGGATTCGGGATTCGGGATTCGGGAAGCGGAGCGCGCTGTGCTCTCTCTCTTCGGAGACCTGATTCGCGTCGTGTCTCAGCCCGCTGTCAGCCGGCGCTTCGCTAGTGCGACGGCACCGCACTTCTCCCCTCCCCCGCCTGCGGGGGAGGGGCCGGGGGAGAGGGCCGGGGCTGGCCATGATCTGCATCGCCGCCGGTCAAGGCGCACGCACCGGCCGGACTGCCATCCCCGCACGCGGGGATCGTCCGCGCGCGTCAGGGCACCAGCCGCCAGCGCTCGCCGGCCTGCGGCGTCCAGGCACCGTCCGGGCCGTCGAAGTGGAACGGGATCGAGACCAGGCGCAGTCCCTCGTTGCGCTGGACGACGAAGTGCAGGTGCGGGCCGGTCGCGAAGCCGGTGGCGCCGGCCGCGCCCAGACGCTGGCCGGCAAGGACCACGCTGCCCTCGCGCACCAGGACGCTCTCGAAGGCCAGGTGGGCGTACACCGCCATGGTGCCGTCCTCGTGCAGGACGCGGACCACGTTGGCGCGGTCGCCCAGGCGGCGATCCTGGCCGGATTCGTAGAAGTCGCGCTCGACCTGGATGACGATGCCGTCGCGGGCGGCCAGCACCGGGGTGCCTTCGTCGACGCCCAGGTCGACGGCGTGGTAGTTCTGCTCGTCACCGTGGCTGAAGCGGCCGCCGAAAGCCTGGCCGATCGCGTAGCGGGTGCCGGAGGGCAGCGGCAGGCGATAGCGCACCGTCGGGTCGGGGGCGCTGCGCGGGTCGCCGGGCACGGCCACCACCTCCACCCGCCAGGCGGCGTCCTGGTAGGGATCGTAGGAGCGCACCCGGGTCACCTGGACGCTGGCGCGCGGCGCCAGCACCACCCGCCGCGGCAGCCGCGGTTCGGCCAGGGCGTTGCGCACCTCGGTCAGCGCCAGCTCCACCTCCAGCGGCCCGGCGAAGCGGCTGTGCACCCACACGGTGCTGGCCTGGCCGCCTTCGCCGCGGGTTTCCAGACGCACCAGGGGCGAGGGGTCGACGCGCACCCGGGTGGCCTTGACCGGCGCGTCGGTGACCGGCGGCACGTCCGTGAAATGGCGGATGCCGTGTTCGTCGATGTATTCGTAGAGCTGCTTGGCCCGCACCACGCCGGCGACCAGAAGGCAGGCGAGCAGCGCCAGGAGGGCGCCACAGGCGCCCCCCGATCGATGCCGATTGGCCCGCACCTGCGGCATGTCAGGCCTCGCCGCGTCCCGCGTCGCGCGCCCGCACGAGGAGCGCGGCTGCGCGGCAGGCCGGGACGCCGCTGCCCGGGCTGCGGCGGGCGCGCCCGGCGACCGCCACCGTCACGGGCGCCAGGCAGGGCAGGCCGGGTCGCACGGATCAGGCCCGGCGCAGGAACAGCAGCAGGAAATGGAAGAACTCCGCGCGCGGCGCCAGCGCGTAGTCGGCCACGGTCCAGCCTTCCTTGCGCGCCTCGCGGTCGTAGGCGGCGGCGCCGATGCGTGGCGTGATGCGGCGCTCCTCGGTGCCGTAGAAGACCGCGCGCCGGCGCATCTGCTCGGCGAAGGATTCCGGTGGGGTGCGGAAGCGCGGGTCGGAATCCATCAGGTCCGGATCGGTGATGAAGTTCAGCGCCACCACCGCGTACCCGGCGTCGTCCTTGAGGTAGCGGAACACCGCCGGCATCGCGTCGAAGTGCTCGCAGAAGCCGGCGTAGACGCCGCCCAGGTTGTTGTCGAGGATGATCAGGTCGTAGCGGCCCAGGCGCGGGTCGCCCTGGTTCATCATCGCGAAGCTGTCGCCGTGGGTGGTGCGCACCTTCGGCCCGAGCTTGCCGGCCAGCCGGATGTAGTCCTCGTTGATGTCGCACAGGTGTGCGCTGTTGACCCGCTCCAGATAGCCGTGCGACATGTTGATGCCGGCCCCGGAGAACGGGTCGAGGATGTCCGGGTTGCGCAGCGGGTAGCCGTGCGCGGCGCACAGCCAGAACACGATGTCGATGTGGAAGCGCACGCGCAGGTAGTTGCCGACCGGCGGCAGTGCCCGGGTCATGCCGGAGATGCCGCCGATGGCGGCGCGCCGCGTCCAGTAGTGCAGGTCGGTGGAAAAGCTGGCCATGCGTGCTCCCTCGGAAAGGCCCGGCCGACCCGTCCCTGGGCCGATCGGACTCGCAGGCGCCCGCTCGCGGGCCGCACGAGCCATCCCTGGCTCGCGGGAAGGTCCGGTGATCCAGCCCTTCCCCGAAGGCTGAGCCGGCAAGGTAGCCGGCACGGCCTGGCCCGGCAACCCGGCTCACGCGCGGTCAACCCGGCGCCGGCTACCATGGCCGGGCATGGTCTCCACCCGTCTGCTTCGCTGTCTCCTGTTCGCACTGCTCGCCGCGGCGGTCGGCGGCGCCCTGCTGCTGGCCCTGCTGGCGATCGACACCTCGCTGTCGGTCTGGCAGCGCCTGCAGGGCCTGCCGGCCGGCTTCGGCTACCTGTATGGCGCGCTGCTGGGCGCCGCCGGCCTGGGCGTGGCCTGGCTCGGCTGGCGCCTGCTGCGCCGTCGCCGTCCCCGGCGCCGGCCGCCGCCGCCGCCGGTGACCCGCGCCGACATCGAGCGCCGTGCCCAGCGCCTGGTCGAGGTCGGTGCCACGGCGCCCGCGGTCGCCGATGAACTGGCCGAGCTCGACCGCCGGGCCGGCTCCGGCCATGTCTGGGTGGTGGTGTTCGGCGCCGTCAATGCCGGCAAGAGCGCCCTGGTGCGCGCCCTGGCGCCGCAGGCGACCACCGCCAGCGATGCCCTGGCGGGAACCACCCGGGCCGTCGAGCACGTCCACGGCGCGCTGCCCGATGGCCGCCCCCTGGTGCTGGCCGACGTGCCGGGCACCCAGGAGGATCCCGGCCGCGAGACGCTGGCGCGCGAGGAGGTGCTGCGCGCCCACTGGGTCCTGTACGTGTGCGCCGGCGACCTCAGCCGCAGCCAGGCCGCCGAGGTCGACTGGCTGAAGGCCTTCGGCAAGCCGTTCGCCCTGGTGCTGAACCAGGCCGACCGCTACCGGCCCGAGGAGCTGGCGCAGCTGCAGCGTCGGCTGCGCGAACGCGTCGACGCGCCGCTGGTGACGGTCAGTGCCGGTGGCGAGGAGGCAGTCGAGCAGGACGGCACGCTGGCCTGGCGGCAACGCCCGCCCGAGGTCGCGCCGTTGCAGGCCCTGCTGGCGCGCCGCCTGGCGGCGGGCCCGCAGGCGCTTGAGGCGGCGCGCAGCCAGGCGGTGCTGGGCGGGCTGGATGCCCGGCTGTCCGCGGTCGAGACTGCCGACCGCGCCGCGCGCTGCGAAGCCGCGGTCGGCAAGTACACGCGCCGCGCCGTGGTCGGCGCCCTGGCGGCGGTGGCGCCGGGCAGCGACCTGGTCATCCAGGGCGCCCTGGCCACCGGACTGGTGCGCGAGCTGGCCGCCATCCACGAGGTCCCGGTCCGGCAGATCGACATCGACGCCCTGGTGGCGCGCGCCACCGGCACCTTGCGCACCACCACAGCGGTTGTGCTGGCGATCGCCGGCAACGCGGCCAAGGCCTTCCCCGGCCTGGGCACCCTGGGCGGCGGCGTGGCCCACGCGGTCGCCTACGGGATGATCTTCGACAGCCTGGGCCGGGCGGTTGCCGCGACCCTGGCAGAGTCCGGCCGGCTGGACGCGCAGGCCGCCGTCGACGCCTTCGCCGACACCCTGCGCGCCACGCCGCGGCCGCCGGTGCTGGGCCTGCTCGGCGCCGTGCTGGCCGAGCGCGTGGTCGATCGCGCGAAGGCGCGTGAGGAGAGCCGTCCATGAACCCGCGGCTGCCGACCTTCGTCCTGCTGGCATCGATGCTCGCCGCGCCGCTGGCCGCGCAGCCGGCCTGGTACCAGATCGACCCGGTGCATACCCGGGTCCTGTTCTTCGTCGAGCACGCGCGCTTCTCGCGCAGCATCGGCCTGTTCCGGCCCGTCGAGGGCGGGCTGTGGTTCGACGAGGCGGACTGGACGCGCAGCCGGGTCGAGATCTGCCTGCCGCTGGCCAGCCTGGACATGGGCGACCGCGCCTGGGAGAACACCCTGCGCCGGTCCGCCTTCTTCGACGCCGGCCGGCACCCGGCGATCTGCCTGCGCTCGCAACGCATCGAGCGCCTGGACCAGCGCCGCGGGCGCCTGCATGGCCTGCTCGAGGTGCGCGGCATCGCCCGCGAGGTGGTGTTCGAATTCACGGTCAACGACGTGCGGCGCTTTTCCCTGACCCGCAAGCGACGCATGGGCGTCAGCGCCACCGCCACGGTCTCGCGCGCCGCCTTCGGCATGACCCGCGACCCGACCCTGATCGGCGACGCCGTCGAGATCGTGATCGAACTTGAGGCCGAGCCGGCGCCCGCGCCGGCCGGCGATGACCCGGAGGAGAGATGATGGCCTTGCGCAGTGGACCGACCGACTGGAGCACCCCGATCAAGATCCTGCACTGGCTGCTGGCGCTGGCGGTGCTGGCCATGGTGGTGTTCGGCTTCGTCATGAAGTACGGCGACTTCAGCCAGGTCGAGCGGATCCGCCTGTACAACCTGCACAAGTCGACCGGCCTGACGGTGCTGGTGCTGGCCGTGCTGCGTCTGCTCATCCGCCTGGTCGACCGGCGTCGGCCGGTGCTGCCGCCGATGCCGGCCTGGCAGCGCGCCACCGCCGCCTTCACCCATGTCTTCCTGTACGTGGCGCTGATCGGCATGCCGTTGTCGGGCTGGCTCTACAACTCGGCCTCGGGATTCCCGCTGCGCTGGTTCGGCCTGTTCCCGGTGCCGGCACTGAGCGGCCGCGACAGCGGCCTCAAGGACCTGGCCGGCGAGATCCATTTCGCGCTGGCCCTGCTGCTGGTGCTGGTGGTGATCGTCCACGCCGGCGCCGCGCTGACCCACCATTTCCAGCATCGCGACAATGTCCTGCGCAGCATGCTGCCGCGCCTGCGCAGGGGCGCCGCCGGCGCCCTGCTGGCGGCCGCGCTGCTGCCGGCCTTGCTGGTGTCCGGCACCGCGCGCGCGCAGGCGCCGTCCTGGGTGCCGGAGGGCGAGGCGGTGCTGGCGTTCCGTGGCAGCTACCAGGGCGAGGCCTTCGAGGGCCGCTTCGCGCGCTTCACCCCGCAGGTGCGCTTCGACCCCGACGACCTGGCCGGTTCCGGCATCGAGGTCGACATCGAGCTGGCCAGCGCCGCGACCGGCATCGAGGACTACGACGGCACGATGCAGTCGGCGGAGTTCTTCGACAGCGCACGGTTTCCGCGGGCCCGCTTCGTGGCCGGCAACCTGCGCACCGAGGGCGAGGGCTACCTGGCCGATGCCGAGCTGACCCTGCGCGACCGCACCGTGCCGCTGGCCTTTCCGTTCGTCTTCGAGATCGACGGCGAGCGTGCCGTGCTGACGGCAAAGGTGACGCTCAAGCGCCTGGACTTCGGGGTCGGCACCGGCGAGTGGGCCGATACCGCGCTGATCGCCAACGAGGTCGAGGTGCGCGTCGAGCTGCCGCTGCGGCGCGCGCCGGCGCCTTGAAGCTGCCCTGGCCCCGGCGTCGCCGGACGGCGCCCGACGCCGGGGCGCCGGCGACCGGCGAACGCCATCGCGACCGCGCCCGCGCCAGCCTGGCGGCGCTGCGCGACGACCCTGCCATCCCGCCGGCGATCCGCCAGCAGCTCGCCGCCGACTTCGCCGAGGTCGAGACCCTGCTCGGCCGGCTCGAGCGCGGCGACCTGCACATCGCCGTGTTCGGCCGCGTCAGCGTCGGCAAGTCGGCCCTGCTGAACGCCCTGGCCGGCCGCGCGCTGTTCGAGGTCGGTGTCCTGCACGGCACCACCACCGTGCACAGCCTGGCCGACTGGCGCGAGTCCGGCGCCGGCAAGGTGGTGCTGGTCGACACCCCGGGCATCGACGAGCTGGACGGCGACGCCCGTGAGCAGCTCGCCTTCGAGGTCGCCGGTCGCGCCGACCTGCTGATGTTCGTGGTCGAGGGCGATCCGGTGCGCGTCGAGCGCGAGGCGCTGGACCGGCTGCTGGCCCTGCAGCGTCCGCTGCTGCTGGTGCTGAACAAGGCCGACCGCTTCCCGCCGGAGACCCGCGCCCGGCTGCTGACCCGGCTGCGCGAGCTGGCCGGCCCGACCCTGCCTGCCGAGAACGTGATCGCCGTGGCTGCGCTGCCGGCGCCGCTGGCGCGCATCGAGCGCGATGCGCGCGGCGGCGAGCGGCGCCATGCGCAGGCGCGCGAGCCGGAGATCGCCGCCCTGCAGTCGCGCCTGCTGGAGATCCTCGAGCGCGAGGGCCGCAGCCTGGCGGCGCTCAATGCCGGCCTGTTCGCTGGCCAGCTGGTCGAGCAGGTCGCGCAGCGCGTGGCGGCGCTGCGCCGCGACCAGGCGGCGCGGGTGATCCGCGGCTACTGCCTGGCCAAGGGCGTGACGGTGGCGCTGAATCCGGTGCCGGTCGCCGACCTGGTCGCCGCCGCCGGTCTGGACATCGCCCTGGTGGTGCACCTGGGCCGGGTCTATGGCCAGCCGCTGAGCCGGCGCGAGGCCGGCCGCGTGATCGCCACCATCGCCGCCCAGCTCGCCGGGCTGATGGCCGGGTTGTGGGCGATCAATCTCGGCGCATCGGCGCTCAAGGCGGTCAGCGCCGGTCTGTCGACCGCGGTCACCGCCGGCGCCCAGGGCGCCCTGGGCTGGTACGCGACCCTGGTGGTCGGCCGCGTGGTCGAACGCTGGCTGCTGCAGGGCCGGCAGTGGGGTCCGGACGGCCCCGGCCGGGTGGTCCGCGAGATCCTCGACAGCCTGGATCGCGGTTCGGTGCTGCGCGAGGCGCGCACCGAAATCCTGGCGCGCATCCGGCGGCCGGCGCGGCGCGGCTGAGCGGGGCCGCGGACCAGGCGCGTCCCTGGCCGGTCCCCGGTCCGCGCCGTCAGCGCCGCGTGGCACTGCGCTGGCGAACCATCGAACAACCGCGTCCTGGTCGTTCTTCATGGCGCCCCGCCGGCGTCGATCCGGACGGGCGGTGCGACGAGCCGGCCGCCGGCGCCATTGCCTCGCCGAGGGCGGCCGTCCCTGGCCGCCCGGCAACCCGTCAGTCCAGGCAGGCCGGCTTGGCCTCGAAGTCGTCGCGGAACACCCGGTCCTCGGGCGCCCCGGTGACGGTGACCGAGGCCTGCGCGGTGTTGTTGGCCTGCGCCGGATCGGGGTTGGCGGCCTGCACCGTGGCGATGTTGACCAGCTCACCGCCCTTGTCCGGGGCCAGCACGGTCAGCCGGACCGGCGCGGGCGGCGCGGCCAGCGGGCCGGGTTGCGCGCATTCGACGGTGTCGGCGGCCAGTTCGCAGGTCCAGCCCGGTGCGTCGATGGCCACCACGCAGGTGCCCGAGGGCAGGGGGTCGGCGAGGACGATGTCGATCGCGCCCGGCGCATCCATGTCCACCGACAGCAACCAGTCGAACGGCCGGCCGGCCTCCACCGTGGCCGTCGAGGCGGACTTGGCCAGGTCCAGGTCGCGGGCGCCGACCAGCACGTCGGCGCTGCCGGTGTTGTTGGTCGGATCGGGATCGGGGGTGTCCGAAGACACGCCCGCCAGGGCGGTCAGCACCCCGGGACTGTCCGGCGCGGTGGCGTGGAACTGCAGTCCCGCGCTGCTGCCGGCCGGGAAGCCGCCATCGAAGGTGCAGATGACCGTGGCGACGAAGATCTCACATTGCCAGCCAGGCGGTGCCAGGGCCTCGGTGGCCGGCACCGGCAAGGTGGCGGTGACCGCGACGATGCCGACGGCATCCGGGCCCAGGTTGTCCACGTTCGCCAGCCAGCGGGCCAGGCCGCCGGGCTCGACTGGTGCGGCGCCCGGGACGAGGGTCAGGGCCAGGTCGGCGCTGCTGCCGCCGGCCGGTGCGGCGACGTCGCCGGTGGCGACCACCGCGTAGCGCTGGCCGCTGCCGCCCATCGGCACGTTGATGCCGCGCACCCGGACCTGCCAGGTGCCGGCACCCGGCGTCGGGAAGACCAGCTGGTGCACGACGTTGCGGTCGTCATGGCCGGTAGTGGCGGTGCTCTGCGTGGGGTTGGGCGTGCCGCTGGCCGGCAGCTTCTGGGTCCAGACGCCGCCATCGGGGTCCTCGACCTCCAGGCGCAGCCGGTTGACCACGTGCGGGTTGGCGCCGATCGCCGCGGGGAAGTCGCTCCAGACCAGGGTGACCTTGAGCGGCTGGCCGGCGGCGACCTCGAGCGCGAACTCGGCCTGCTCGCCGGTCGCCAGGCCGGCGCTGGCGTCGTGCAGCCACAGCCGGCGGGCGTCGCCGCTGAAGTGCAGGACATCGTCCAGGTGGATGCGGCCCCAGCCCTCGACCTGGTTCGGCGCGGCGGCGCCGGCGCCGGTGCCGGTCATGTCGCGCGCACCGTTGACCAGCAGGGCCTTGAGCAGGGCAGCGGACGGTTCGGCGATGGCGTTGGCGGCGTTCTCGCTGCCGCCCGGGTAGAAGCCGCGGTTGAGGTACTCGCGCACCAGGGCCGCCAGGCCGGCGGCGGTCGGCGTCGCCATCGAGGTGCCGCTGAAGGTGCAGGTCGCGCAGCCGCTGGTGGTGGTGCTGCCGTTGCTGGCCGACGAGACGATGCCGTCGCCCTGGGCCATCACGTCGGGCTTGGTGCGGCGATCGAGGGTCGGTCCGCGCGAGGAGAAGCTGGCCGCGTTGTTGCCGTTCGCACCTGCTCCGGAGGCGCCGACCGTCAGGGCGCTCTTGGCCAGGCCAGGCGAGCCGACCGCGCCGCCGCTGCTGGCGCAGCAGGTGCCGTTGTTGCCGGCAGCGATCGCCACCAGCAGTTCCGGGAAGTCCCAGGTCGCCTGGTCGGCGTCGCGCGCGAACTCGTCATAGCTGGCCGTGCAGCCGGGCAGGCAGAACAGTCCCAGGAAGCAGCAGCTGCCGCCCCAGGAATTGGAATGGATGCGGGCGCCGTTGGCGTGGGCGACGGTGGCCGCGTGGTAGATCGAGCCGCCCAGGTTGTTGACGTACTGCAGGCTCTCGCCCATCTCCTGGGCGACCAGGCGGGCGCCGGGCGCGGTGCCGTCGAGGTTGCCCGGCGTCGCCGCCAGCGTGCCGGCGGCGCAGTCGACCGGGTTGGCCGGATCGCTGCCGGTGATCGAGCCGGCGACGTGGGTGCCGTGGCCGGCACCGGTGCTGCTGCTGCAGGCGTTGTCGCCGAGCGCGTCACCCGCGCCCGACCACTTGTAGTAGTGCAGGGTCTTGCGCTGCAGCAGGTCGGGCAGGCCGGGCGCGCAGGCGGCGCCGTCGCCGCAGTCGCTGATCGGCGGATCGCCCTGCACCGTGTCGTTGAACGCGCAATGGTTGTAATCCACGCCGGAATCGAGCACGCCGACCACCTGGCCGCAGCCGAGCAGGCCGCGGTCGAACACCGGCAGCTGGCCGGGGCTGCCGCTCTGGTGCAGCCAGCCGGCGCGCGCGTTGAGGAAGGCCATCTGCTTGCGCAGGCCGATCGACGCGACCTCGGCCTGCGGCGCGATCGCCGCGAGCACGCTTTCCAGTCGCGTGCCGACCAGGCTCAGCACGACGCGCGGCGAGGTGGTGCCTTCGACCTGGAAGCCGTGCACCACGCCGTCGATGTCGAGCCAGCGCGCCAGCAGGTCGGCGGCGTCGGCGCCGGGGTGCAGGCCGACCGACAGGGGCAGGGCGGCCGGGCGCTCGCCGCCTTCGAGCAGCTCGGGCAGGCCGCCGCTGAGCTTCCAGGCCGCGGCCATCGGCCCCGTCCAGGTCGCGCCGGCGACCCGACCGGCCGGGTCGGCGTCGAGCGTCATGCGCACGCGCAGGGCGTGATGCGGGAGATAGTCGACGGCCTCGGCGCCGATCGCCTGCAGGGCGGCCCGTTCGGCGCGGCCGATCGGGCCGGGGAATTTGACCACCCACCAGCTGTACCGTTCGCCGCGCGCCTCGCCGGGCAGGCCGGCCAGGGCATGGTCGAACAGGCTGGCGCGCTGCGCACAGGCATCGAAACTGCCGGCATCGAAGCCGAGCGTGCAGCGTTCATCGGCGAAGGCGCTGGACAGCACCAGCAGCATGGCGGCGGCGCAAGCCGCCCGGAACCGAAGGCTCATGCAGGTCTCCCGTAGTGATGAATGCCCGTCCCCCCGGGCGCCGCGACCTTAGCATGGCCGCCGCGCACTGCGCCCGCGCGATCAGTGCGGGTCCGCGACCAGCGTGCGGATCTGTGCGGGGGAGAACGGCCAGGCCAGCTCTGCGCCGTCGGCGCGCCGCAGCACCGGGATCACGGTGCCGTAACGCGCTTCCAGTGCCGGATCGCGTTCGATGTCGACGCGCTCGAACTCGGCGACCCCGGCCAGGGCCAGCACGTGTTCGGCCTCCAGGCACAGCAGGCAATACGGTCGCAGCAGCAGCTGCAGCGCGCCCGCCGCCGGGTCGCCCTCGCGCGGTTCGATGTCCATGGCCGCATTCTATGGGCTGCGGCAGTCCGCTCCGCGTCCTGCGCCCAGCAAGGCACGCACAACCAGGCCCATCGCCTGCCGCAGCACAAGGATCGCGACGGCACGCGACTTGTGCCTCATTCTCGCCAGGGCCATGCTAGTCCCCGGTCCCCGGTCCCCGGTCCCCGGTCCCCATCCCTCTTCCCACTTGCCACTCAATCCCCCAGCCCATCATGGCCGTCAGCGTCTTCGACCTCTTCAAAATCGGCATCGGTCCCTCGTCCTCGCACACCGTGGGTCCGATGCGCGCCGCCGCCCGCTTCGTCGAGCGCTGGCTGATCGACAACGGCGAGCTCGGGCGCACCGCCCGGGTCCGGGCCGAGGTGTTCGGTTCGCTGGCCCTGACCGGCCGCGGCCATGGCACCGACAAGGCGGTGCTGATGGGCCTGGAGGGCCACTGGCCGGATCGCATCGATCCCGACCTGATCCCGGCGGCGCTGGAGCGGATCCGCGCCGACAAGCGGATCCGCCTGCACGGCCGGCACGAGATCGGTTTCGACGAGAAGCACGACCTGGTGATGAACAAGCGCCAGAAGCTGCCCTTCCATACCAACGGCATGCGCTTCACCGCCTACGACCAGGGCGGGGCCGAGATCGCGACGCGCGACTACTACTCGGTCGGCGGGGGCTTCGTGGTCAACCAGGACGAGGCCGCCGAGGACCGCATCGTCGCCGACACCACCGAGTTGCCGCATCCGTTCGGCTCCGGCGACGCCCTGCTGGCGCGCTGCCAGGAAACCGGTCTGGCGATCGCCACCCTGATGTACGAGAACGAACAGGTCTGGCGCAGCCGCGCCGAGATCGACGCTGGCCTCGACGCGATCTGGGCCGCGATGCAGGCCTGCGTGGCCCGCGGCATCCGCGAGGCCGGGACCCTGCCCGGGGGGCTGCACGTGCGCCGGCGCGCGCCGGCCCTGCACGCCGAACTGTCCTCGCGTCCGGAGGCCGCGTTGCGCGATCCGCTGACGACGCTGGACTGGGTCAACCTGTACGCGCTGGCGGTGAACGAGGAGAACGCCGCCGGCGGCCGGGTGGTGACCGCGCCGACCAACGGCGCCGCCGGCATCATCCCCTCGGTGCTGCACTACTACGAGCGCTTCATCCCCGGCTCCACGGCGCAGGGCGTGCGCGATTTCCTGATGACCGCGGCCGCGGTCGGCATCCTCTACAAGGAGAACGCCAGCATCTCCGGCGCCGAGGTCGGCTGCCAGGGCGAGGTCGGCGTCGCCTGCTCGATGGCGGCGGCCGGCCTGACCGCCGCGCTCGGCGGCAGCCCCGGCCAGATCGAGAACGCCGCCGAGATCGGCATGGAGCACAACCTCGGCCTGACCTGCGACCCGATCGGCGGCCTGGTGCAGATCCCCTGCATCGAGCGCAACGCCATGGGCGCGGTCAAGGCGATCAACGCCTCGCGCATGGCGTTGCGCGGCGACGGCAAGCACAAGGTCTCGCTCGACAAGGTCATCAAGACCATGCGCGACACCGGCCGCGACATGCAGGACAAGTACAAGGAAACCTCGCGCGGTGGCCTGGCGGTGAACGTCATCGAGTGCTGAAGGGGTCGGCGCGATGCCAGGTCCTGTCCATCCTTCCGGTCCGTTGACGCACTCTTCCTCACTGGCATCGCGGAAAGTCGGAACGGTGGCTGTCGGCCCGATGGGCGCCTGCTGTACTGGCGGTTTCCCGGATCGCCTTGCCGGCGCGGGTTCCGACGGGATCCCGGTGAACCACCCGCCTGCGCGGTGGTTCACCGGGCGGCCCCTCCCGGGCTCGCGCCGCGTTACTGGAAGCCGTTGGCGAAGATGCGGTCGACCGGGCCCGTGGCCGGCACCAGGCTGAGGGTGTTGTTGCTGGGGTCGTGGTCGTTGACGACCTGGCCGATCGCCACCGAGATCGGCGCCGGCGGCGGCGTCAGGCCGGTGAACACCGCGCGCACGCGCACCATCAGCGGCGCCGCGCCCGGGCCCACCACGTAGCCGCGCAGGCGGTAGCGGGTCGGGCTGTCGGCCAGCTTCTCCAGCGTGCCCGGACAGGGCAGGCCGCCCTGGGTGCATTCGGACTCGCTGCCCAGCAGGTAGCCGGCCGGGAACTGGATGTCGACGTGGCTGCCGCCCAGCTCGGCCGAGGGGCCGAGGTTGACCAGCTCGAAGGCGACGTCGACCTCGTTGCCGATGCGCGTCGCGGTGCCCGCCTCCAGGCCCAGGTTGCGGCTGACCACGACGTCGCGGCGGTAGCTGACCCGGTCGTTGCTGTCGTCGGGATCGATGACGCCACCGATCGCCAGCGGGATCCAGGTGCCGGCATCGAAGGCGACCTCCTGGCCCTGGTCCAGGAAGGGATCGGGCGTGGCCAGCAGTTCGATGGTGGCGGTGGCGCCTGCCGCCAGGTCGAGCGAAGGCTGGAAGTGCTCCATGCTGCACCAGGGGCCGGCGCAGCCGGCGGGCAGCGTGCAACTGGAACCGGCTGGCGCGACGCAGCGCCAGGCGTGGGGATTGAACAGCGGCTGGGCGGTGACCGGGTGGCGGCCGAGCTGGCCGGTGAAGCGCGCCTGCGGTGCCCGCGCCGGTCCGTCGTTGCTCACCGCCAGGGTCCAGAAGCGCGGGTCGCCGGCGACCAGGTTGGCGGGCGCGGTCAGGGCCAGGCGCAGGTCGGCCAGCGCCGGCGGCGTCGCCTGGCAGCGGATGTCCAGCGACCAGTCGCGCAGCACGCCGGTGTCCTGGGCGGCGTTGTCGCTGACGGTCAGGGTCCAGGCGCCCTGGCCGGCGCCGCCGATGATGCCGGGAAACCCGGCGCCCGGGCGCAGGCTGCCGTCCAGGGCGCGCAGGCCGGGACCCAGCTGGCCGCACATCGCCTGGGCGTTGGGCAGGTCGCCGAGCTCCAGCGTCGCCAGGATGTCGTCCTGCGAGCAGTTGCCGGCGCCCGGCATGCCGGTGCCGCGCGGCCGCTGGATCAGCGGAATCGCCGGCCGGCCCGGCGGCCTGAGGAAGATGTTGAGGTCGCCGACGTAGGTGTGCGTGATGTCCAGGCCGACCCGGATCGCGGTGACGAAGTTGCAGGACTCGAACACCTGGATGGTCGAGGTCACCGGCGCCAGCGGCGCGTTGTCCGGGATCGGCGCATTGCTGTTGCACAGCCCGTTGTTCGAGCAGCGGATGCCCGGCAGCGATCCGGTGGTGGTGCTCTGGAACAGCAGGGTCTCGCGCTGCCCGATCACCCGCATGGCATTGCGCGGGTCGTACAGGCCGCCGACCGAAGCCGAGGTCACGGTCACGGCATTGGCGGCGCCGGGCGTGAGGTGGCGCAGCGCGATGCGGTCGCCGTTGCGGACCCAGCCCGGGCCCGACAGCCAGCCGCCGTCGTTGATCCGGTACTGGCCGCCCTCGACCAGCACCGGGACGTGCAGGCCGGCATCCAGGCCGGACACGGTGGCGGTGTCGGAGACCACCCAGGCGTTGCGCGGCGCGTCGTTGCGAGGGGCGACGGCGAGCGGTGCCGGCCGCGTGCCCCAGTGCGGCGAACTGTTGTCGGCCTGCAGGCGGACCACCACGCCACGCCGGCTGAGCGTGCCGCGCGTATGGCCCGCGGCCAGGATGCGACCGGCGCCGTCGACGGCGACCGCCTCCAGCCGTGTGTCGGCGCTGCCCGGCGCCTGCAGCACCCGGCTGCCGCCGATCGAGAAGGTGGCTTCGGCTGCGCCGTTGCTGCGCCGCGCGGCGACCAGGCCATGCCGCGCGGTGCCGTGGCGGTCGCGCACGGTGCCGACCTGCACGCTGCGGCCGGTCGGCAGCAGCGCCATCGCGCTGCGGCCGTCGCTGGTCGGCGTTGCGACATAGCCGCGCTGCAGCAGGTCGATCAGCGACTGGCCCGCCTGCGCCCCAGGGCCGCCGACGAAGCCGGCATCCGGTGCGCCCGCTGCAGACCAGCGGCCCGCCGGCACCGCTTCCAGCATCGGGTTGACGCCGTCGTTCCAGGCGGTCGCCGCGACCAGCACCGCCAGGTCGGGCTGCAGGAGGCTGCCGGTGGCCGCCGCCCTGGACGCCGCGAACAGTGCGCCGCGCGCGTCGCCGTCCTGGAGGTTGCTCTCGTAGCGGGTCAGGTTGCCGCCGATCAGACCGACCACGTCGACGCGGTCGCCGGTGCGCACGGTTGCGCCGCCGCCGGCATTGGCGATGCGCCGGGTAGCGAACGACGAGGGCTGCGCCGGCCCATCGGCAGCGAAGGTCCAGGCCACGGCCCCGTAGATGTTGCTGATCGTGCCGGTCGCCAGGATCTCGCCCGAGGACAGGCGGGTCAGGTGCAGCGGTTCGGGCGCGTGCTCGTTGGCATTGAGCGGCAGCGGCTCGGGCAGGTACACGCCGCCCGGCGCGAAGCCGCCGTCCAGCGTGCCATTGGCCAGGATGCGCACGAACGCCGCCTCGTGGCCGATGCCGGCGCGCGGCATCCGGGCGCCGACCACCAGGCTGCCGTCGGGCAGCAGCAGGGAGGCCCGGCAACTGTTGAGCGAGCCGCCGCTGGCCTGGAGCAGGAATTCGACGCGGCCGCCGTTGCCCCAGGCGGCATCGAGCTGGCCGGTGTCGGTGAGGCGGGCAGCGAAGCAGCCCAGCGGCGACTGCGACTGGCCGTCGGGCGGCATCTTCTCGCCGACCAGGTAGATGCGCTGGTCGTTGGCGCCGACGTGGATGCCGGTGACATGCGCCGGATAGGTGGCGCCAGGGCCGGACCAGCCCTGGCTGCCGAAGCCGGTGTCGGTGTCGCCGGGCAGGGCGAGTGCGGAGGAGCTGGCCAGGGCCAGGGACAGGACGAGCGGGCGGATCGACATGGGGACACTCCGGGGAAACCGACCGTGGCTTGCGCAACCCCCGTGCCAGTCCAGGTCGGACCGTACCGTTGCGGCTGCGGGCCGACGCAAGCGCCGAGCCCGGTCCGCGATCGCGGTCGCAAGCGCCGCCTTTCGCCCTCCCGAGTTCAGCAACGCGAACCGGGCGGTCCTGCGCGCCGGCCGAACCCTACGGCGCCGGCGATTTCCAGGATGTCGTCCAGCAAGCCGGCCGCGGTGACCGCAGGTCCCGCGCCTGGACCCGACAGAGTCAGGGGTGTATCCGGATACCGGTCGCTGTAGATGGCCAGGCGGTTCCCTGGGCCCGCGCCCGCCAGGGGATCGTCGGGGTCCAGGCAAGCCAGGCCGACCCGTGCCCGGCCATCGGGCAGCAGGCGCGCGACATGGCGCAGGCGCCGGCCCTTGGCGTGCGCCTGAGCGAGCCAGCCCGACAGGGTGCGATCGAGTGCGGCGGTGTCCGGCCCCAGGCCCGGATCGAGCAGGGGCGCGCGTTGCACTGCGCAGGCCAGCAAGCCATGGCCGGCGGCCCGCGCCAGGATCAGCAGCTTGCGCTCGACATCCTGGCCACCGAGGTCCTGCCAGGGGTCGGGTTCGGTCAAGCCCAGCGCGCGTGCCTGTTCGAGCAGCGCCGAGAACGGCCGGCTGCCGTCGAAGCGGTCGAGCAGCCAGGCCAGGGTGCCCGACAGCGAACCTGCCAGGGCATGGATGCGGTCGCCGCCGGCGCGCAGCCGGGCGATCGCCGCCAGCAGGGGCAGGCCGGCGCCGACCGTGGCGCTGGCGCCGTAGCGGGTGCCTGCGCCGCGACGCGCGGAGGCGATCGCCTGCCAGCGCGACAGGCAGCCACCCAGGCCCCGCTTGTTGGCCGTGACCACGTGCACGCCGGCGGCCAGCCAGCCGGCATGCCGATCGGCGAGCGCTTCGCTGGCGCTGGCGTCGACCACGATGGCGGCGCGGCCGCGGCGCACGGCCAGCCAGGACAGGGGATCGGGCGTTGCCTGCGACCGCGCGGCCCGGGCAAGCGCATCGGCTGCCTCCGCGAAAGGCAGGCCGTTCCTCGCGGACACATGACGCGTGCTGTTGGCGATGCCGACCAGGCGCAGATTGCCTGCGGCGGGCTGGTCGTGCAGGCGGCGCAGCAGGGCGCGCCCGACCTGGCCGCAGCCCAGGACAACCAGATCGGCGGGTGGCGCATCGGCGGCCGGGGCGGTGGCCACGCGGGCGGCGGATGCGTTCATGCCGCCTCCTTGCACGGGGCGACGGCGGCAACACGCGCCAAGGCATCGTCCAGGTCGGCCAGCAGGTCGCGGGCATCCTCGATGCCGACCGACAGGCGCAGCAGGCCGGGGCCGATCCCGGCGCAGGTCCGCGCCTGCTCGGACATGGCGGCATGGGTCATGGTCGCCGGGTGCGCGATCAGGCTCTCCACGCCGCCCAGCGATTCGGCCAGCGTGAAGCAGCGCAGGCCCTCCAGGAAGGCGCGCACGGCCGGCTCGCCGTCGGCCAGTTCGATGCTGACGATGGCCCCCGGGCCGTGCTGCTGGCGCAGGGCCAGGGCATGGTCGGGGTGCCGCGCCAGGCCGGGCCAGTGCACCGCGGCGACCCCGGGCGCATCGGCCAGGCGCCGCGCCACCGCCTCGGCATTGTGCTGGTGCTGGGCCAGTCTCACTGCCAGGGTGCGCAGGCCGCGCAGGGTCAGCAGGCTGTCGAACGGGCTGCCGGTCAGGCCCAGGGCGTTCGCCCACCAGGCGAGCTCCGCGGCGAGTCCGGCGTCGGCGGCCACCACCGCACCGCCGACCACGTCGCTGTGGCCGTTGAGGTACTTGGTGGTCGAGTGCACGACCAGGTCGGCACCGAGCGCCAACGGCCGCTGCAGCGCCGGCGACAGGAAGGTGTTGTCGACGCAGACCAGGGCGCCGGCGGCGTGGCCGGCCTGCGCCAGGGCGGCGATGTCGACCAGGCGCAGCAGCGGATTGCTGGGCGTCTCCAGCCACAGCAGGCGCGGCTGTTGCGCCAGCACCGCGGCCAGCGCGGTGGGGTCGCGCTGGTCGACCAGGGCCAGTCGCAACTGGCCGCGTCGCGCCAGCGCGGTGAACAGGCGCCAGCAACCGCCGTAGCCGTCGTGCGGCGCCACCAGCAGGTCGTCCGGACCGAGCAGGGCCAGCACGGTGGTGACCGCCGCCAGGCCGGAGGCCGTCACCACGGCGCCGGCGCCGCCTTCCAGTTCGGTCAGGGTCTCGGCCAGCAGGTCGCGGGTGGGATTGCCGCTGCGTCCGTAGTCGTAGCGGCGCGGCTGGCCCAGGCATTCGAAACTGAAGGTGCTGCTCAGGTGCAGGGGTGGCGTCACCGCGCCATGGGCGGCATCGCAGTCGATGCCGCCGCGGACGGCGACGGTGGCAAGCGCGGCCGGCCTCATGCCGCCACCTCGCGGGCCGGCGTGACGGCTTCGCGCAGTGCCTCGGCGATCGCCTCGTGGCACTTCAGGAAGGCATCGTGGCCATGCGCCGAGCGCAGCGTCAGCAGACGCGCCGGACCGGCCAGGGACTCGGCCAGCGCGTACAGCGAGGACAATGGCACGACCTGGTCCTCGTTGACGCCGACCAGGGTCACCGGTACCCGGATCCTTCCTGGGTCGACGGCGTGCAGGTCCAGCGATTCCGACAGGCGCAGGTAGGCCGTGGCCGGCCATCGTGACGCGAAAGCTTCGCCATGAGACCGCAGCCAGGGCTCGCAGGCCAGCTCGAAGCGGTCGTCGAGCCGGGTCGGTGGCAGGTCGAAGCGCGCCCGGACATCCTGCGGCGTGCGGTAGCCGAGCAGGGCGACCTGGCGGGCCAGCGCCAGTGCCGGCGCCGCCTGGCCGGCCGCCAGGCCATGGCGGAGGATGGCCCGTTGCAGGCCGCGCCAGGCGCTGGCCCAGGGATCGGCGCGGTCTGCGCCGCTGATCGCGACCAGTTGCCGGAGACGCTCGCCATGACTGGCGGCGAACGCCAGACCGACCATCGCGCCATAGGACGCGCCGACCAGGGCGTGCAGGCGGGCGATGCCGAGCGCGTCGAGGACGGCGGCCAGGGCCTGGGCCTGGTCGGCGGTGTCGATCGGCTGGTCGATGCCGCCGCAGCGGCCCAGCCAGTCGATGCCGAGCAGGCGGAAGCGTCGCGTGTCCAGCGCCAGACCGGGGCCGCACTGTTGCGGCCACCAGCCCGGCTCGGGGTAGCGTCGGGTGGCCAGCAGATGGCGGTCGCCGGAGATGCCGCCCAGCACCGCGATCACCGGTGCACCGGGCGGCCCGGCCAGTTCGTAGGCGATGCGCACGGCGCGCGTGCCGCCGTGGCGCAGGCCGAGGGTGATCCAGCAGTCGCCGCGTTCGGCGGCGCAGTCGGCGGGGGCGGGGGCGGTGGCGCGCGGGCCGGGGTGGGTAGTGGTCATCTCGGCACTCCTTCGAAGGGCGGAAAAGGCATGCCATCGAGATGAGTGCGGATGATCGTGGCCAGCCACCGGGCGGGGGCGCCGAGCACGTTCCATCTGCCGGCGGGCCTTCGGGCCAGCCGCAGGAATTGGCACCTTCGACGGCAGCGCTGCTGCCGACGGGTTGCCCCGGCTTCAAAGGGCCTGTCCCTCAGCCGGTCTCGATGGTGGCGGCAGCCTAGCGGCAGACCATCCGGGCTGTCAATCGCTATATCGCGATGAAGAGATAGATAAGCTCGGGGTCGACCGTGACGCCCGGCGAGGGCATCGCTGCGCTGGCGCGGATGTTTCACGCGGGCGCGCGGATCGACGGCCGTAGCCGCGGCCCCACGAGGACTCCGAACCGCCGGCGGGCAGCCGCGCGACCTGCCGTCAGCGCGACGCCGTCGCGTCGACCAGGTCGCGCAGACGACGCGCCAGCTCGCCTGGATCCACCGGCTTGGCCAGGACGGCGCGTGCGCCCAGGGCAAGACATTCCCCGGCAACCTCGTCGCTGTAGCCCGCGGTGACCACCAGCACCGGCGGCATGCGCGCGCCCTGCAGGCGGCCCAGCGCCCGCAGCACCCCCTGTCCATCCAGGCCCGGCAGATTCAGGTCGAGGACCACGGCATCGAAGCGGGCGACCTCCAGATGGGTGAGGGCGGCCAGTCCGTTGTCGACGCTGACCACCTCGGCGCCGTCGGCGGCGAGCCGGGTCGCCATCACCTCGCGCTGGGCCGGATCGTCCTCGACCACCAGCAGGTCCAGGTCCCGAAGCGTGTCCTGCGTGCGGCCGGACGGTTCCGGCGCCCCTGCACCGGACATCGCCAGCATCCGGCACGCGCTCAGCAAGGCGCCGGGTCGCCAGCAACCGTGCACCGTCGCCCAGCCGGCCGGCAGGTCCCCGGCGTCGATGTCCAGAGGCAGGCGCAGCAGCACAGCCTGACCCGGCGGATAGCGTCCGCGCAGCGCCGACAGCGCATCGGCATCGTCGACCGCCGCCAGCAGCAGCGCGCCCGGAGGCAGCGTGCCCTCCGGCCCTGGCCCGGAGATGTCCTGAGGACGCGTAGCCGGGCCGTCGAGAAGATCGGCGGTCGCAGCAGCGGGCCCATGAGCCATCCGGGCAGGATGCGTAATCGCCGAACTGGCGCCGAGCGCGGCAAGGGTGGCCTGCAGGTCGTCGGCACGCCCGGCGTCGCCGTCGGCAAGCAACAGAGCCGGCAGCCCGGCCGCCGGCCATTGCGGCGGGCCGGGAACCGCCAGGCTCACCCAGAACGCGCTGCCGCCGCCGTCGCGGTCGCGCGCACCCAGGTCGGCACCGAGCAGGCCGCACAGTTCGCTGGAGATCGCCAGGCCCAGCCCCGCACCCCCCGCGCGGCGGCCGTGGCCATCCTGGCTCCAGGGCTGGAAACGGCGCTGCCTGAGCGCCGGTGTCAGGCCCGGCCCCTGATCCTCGACCAGGAAACGCAGCTGGCCGCCGCGATGGTCCACGCGCAGACGGACCCTGCCGGTGGCGGTGAACTTGATCGCATTGCCGAGCAGGTTGACAAGCACCTGGCGCAGGCGCTGGCGGTCGGTGTGCAGGCTGCCCGGGACCGGCGTGTCGATGCGTACCGACAAGCCCAGGCCCTTGCCGGCAGCGGCGGCCTCGACATCGCCCAGGACCTCGTCGAGCAGGTCGAGCAAGGGCGTGGCGGCAGGGCTCAGGATCAGGGTCCCGGACTCGATCCGCGCCAGGTCCAGCAGGTCGTTGACCAGTCGGAGCAGGTGCTCGCCGGCCTGCTGGATGCTCTGGCTGCAGTGCCGCTGACGCGACGCCAGTGGCCCGTTCTGCAGCAGCGCGTTCATGCCGAGCAGGCCGGCCAGGGGCGTGCGCAGTTCGTGTCCGACCCGGGCCAGGAAGCGGGTCTTTGCGGCGCTGGCCTGCTGCGCCCAGCGCTGTCGTTCCGCGGCCAGCAACCGCCGGTGCCGGCGCTGCAGGCGGCGGCGCAGGGCCTGCTGTCCGGCCACGGCGCACAGGCCCAGGGAAAGGGCGTAGACGACCAGCGCCGGCGCCCTCCGCCACGGCGGCGCCTCGACCTCGACCAGCAGGGTGAGCGGCGCAATCGCCGCCTGGCCATCGCTGTTGCTGGCCGACACCTGCAGGGCGTGGCGACCGCTCGACAGGCGCTCGAAGACGCGTTCCGGCCCGTCGCTGTCCAGGCCTTCGTCGCCATCGGCGCCGTCCAGCCGAAAGCGGAAACGCTGTGCCCGCGGCTTGTGGAAGCTGTCCAGCCGCACCGCGAGGCGCAGGTCGTGGTCGCCATGGCGAAGCTGCAGCGTGCCGGTGCCGGTATCGAGCGGCACGCTGCGACCATCGCGCTGCACGCTGGCCTCGTGCCAGCGCAGGCGCGCCACCGGCAGCGGCGCCAGCAGCGACCGGGTGTCGATCACGACCACGCCGGTCTGCACCGCTGCCACCAGCAGGCCACCCGGCAGTCGCTGCGGCGGCGAGCGGGCGAACTCGACGCCGGGCAGGCCGTCGGCCTCGTCGAACACCCGCAGCGTCCGCTGCTCCGGCAGCCAGGCGTGCAGGCCGCGCTGGCTGGTCAGCCAGACGCGGCCGTCGGCATCCACCATCACGCCGCCGCCGGCCACCGCCGGCAGTCCCTGTGCGGCGGCGACCGCCTCGATCTGCTCGATCCGGCCATCGGCGCGGACCCGATAGCGCGCCAGCATGCCCGGCCGGTGCAACCAGAGGCTGTCGTCGGGCGCGAAATCCAGGCCCAGCACGGGAAGATCGCCGCTGCCCGCCACCGCCTCGGGTTGCCAGGCCCCGGGTTCGGTCCGCAGCAGGCCACGCTCGCAGGCGAGCCAGGTGGCGCCGCGGCGGTCGAAGCGGATGTCGGTGATCTCCGCGCAGGGAAGCGCCTGTCGGTCGCCGAGGAACTGGAAGCGCACCTCGGACAGGTCGCCGCGGAACCAGGCCAGGCCGCCACCGCCGAACGCGGTCAGGATGTCGCCGGCGGGCGACTGCGCCATCCGCAGCACCGGCGTCGACGGGAACGCCCGGCCTTCGTCGTCCTGCTGCCACAGGCGGCTGCCGTCCGGATGCCAGCGATGCACGGTCCCGTGGTGGCCGGTCCACACGGTTCCGTCGGCGCTGGCCGCCACGCCCCGGATCCGGCTGTCCGGCAGGACGCCGCCCTCACGCTGCCCGGTCCAGCGCCGTACCTGGCCGCTGGCCGGGTCGAGTTCGAGCAGACCCGCGGCCGGGTGGCCGGCCAGCCACACCCGCCCCAGGGCGTCGGTCTGCACCATCCTCAATGTGCCCGCCGACGTCTGTGCCGGGCCGAGGTCGTGGTCCGGCAGGTAACTTCGGATGCTGCGCCAGCGCGGCGGCAGTTGCGCGATGCCGCCGCCCTCCATGGCGAACCACAGGCTGCCCTCGCGATCCCGCAGGACATCCAGGATCATGCCGGCGGGAAGGGCCCGGACGCGCCCGGGTCGCGCCGGAAACACCTGGACCAGGCCGCTCGGCGGATGCCAGCGCCGGATGCCGTCGATGCTGGCGTACCACAGGCTGTCGTCGGCATCGCCGGCCACGCCCCAGCCGGACACGCCAGCCAGCTCGGCCGGCAGCCCTGGCGTCCTGGCGTCGGTCGTTGACAGGGCGCGCAGGCCGGCATCGGTGGTCAGCCAGCGCAGGCCGCCGTGCTGCCGGATGTCGGCGACGATCGCCGGCCGGGTGACCTCGCCGGGCCCGACCAGCGGCACCGCCAGGAGACCGGTGTCGGGGTGCCAGCGGCACAGGCCCTCGGTGCTGCCGATCCAGACCGTGCCATCCGGGTCGACGTCCAGGGCGATGACGTGATCGGAACACGGTCCGGCCTTCGCCGCGTCGTCGTGCCAATGTCGGGTGATGCGGCCGTCGATCGCCAGTCGCGCCAGGCCGGTGCCGAACCCGCCCAGCCAGATGCCGCCGAGGCCATCGGGGGCCAGTGCCCAGATGCGGTCGCCGGGCAGGCTGGCATCGTCGCCGGCGCGATGCCGCCAGGTCTCGAAGTCGTTGCTGTCGCGGCGGTAGCGGGCGACGCCGGCGTCGTTGACCGACACCCAGACCTGGTCGAGCGGATCGACCAGCACTTGCTGCACGTCGTTGCCCGGCAGGCTGCCGGCACGATCCGGATCGTGCCGCCAGACCGTGAAGCCATGGCCGTCGAAGCGCGCCAGACCGTCGAGGGTGGCCAGCCACAGATTCCCGGCGCGGTCCTGGGCCAGGCGATGAACGGTGTTGGAGGGCAGGCCGTCGGCGCTTCCGAGCAGCCGGAACAGCGGCCGCTCCGGCGGCGCCCCGAGCTCGCTGGCTGCGGCCGCTCCGGCGGCCGGCAGCAGCATGGCAAGCAACGCGAACATCCGGGTCGGCATCGCCCCAGACTAGGTGGAGCGACCCGTCGCACCCATCGGAACCGGCCGCTGCCGGGTGTAGGAATTTTCCGATGTCGCCGCGACGCCGGGCGCGCGCCGGGTTCCGGGCGGTCAGCCGGGGCCGGCGTGCCAGCGCGGGCTGAGCCGGGCCACGGCGTCCACCAGGGCGCCGAGGTGCTCGGGACGGACCTGCGGGGTGATGCCGTGACCCAGGTTGAAGACATGGCCGGGACCGTGCCCGTAGTCGGCCAGCACGGCGTCCGCCTCGCGTTCGATCGCGGCCGGGTCGGCGTAGAGCAGGGCCGGGTCCAGGTTGCCCTGCAGGGCGACCCGGTCGCCGGTCAGGGCGCGCGCCTCGGCCAGGCCCTGGGTCCAGTCCAGGCCGAGGGCGTCGGCGCCGGTATCGGCCAGGGCGGTCAGGTGGCTGCCGTTGGCGCCCTTGGCGAACACGATCACCGGCACCCGGTCGGGGTCGTCGCCCTGGCCCAGGGCGGCGACTATGCGCGCCAGGTAGCGCAGCGAGAATTCGCGGAAATGGTGCGGCGCCAGCACGCCACCCCAGGAATCGAACACCTGCAGGGCCTGGGCACCGGCGGCGCGCTGCGCCGACAGGTAGTCGATGATCGCGGTGGTCAGCACGTCCAGCAGGCGGTGCATCAGCGCCGGCTGCTCGGCGAGCAGCGCCTTGGCGCGCCGGAAATCGGTGCCGCCGCCGCCCTCGATCATGTAGCAGGCCAGTGTCCAGGGGCTGCCGGAGAAGCCGATCAGCGGCACCTTGCCGGCCAGCTCGCGGCGGATGAGAGACACCGCGTCGATCACGTAGCGCAGCTCGACCTGCGGATCCGGCGCGGCCAGGGCCTCGATGTCGGCGGCGCTGCGCAGGGGCCGCGCGAACCGCGGTCCCTCGCCCTCGACAAAGGACAGGCCCAGGCCCATGGCATCGGGAATGGTGAGGATGTCCGAGAACAGGATGGCGGCGTCGAGCGGAAAGCGCGCCAGCGGCTGCAGGGTCACCTCGCAGGCCAGTTCGGGCGTCTGGCACAGGGCCATGAAGCTGCCCGCGCGCTCGCGGCTGGCCCGGTACTCGGGCAGGTAGCGGCCGGCCTGGCGCATGATCCAGACCGGGGTGCGGTCGACGGGTTGCCGGCGCAGGGCGCGCAGCAGGCGGTCGTTGAGCAGGGGCGGGTGGCTGGTCATCGGGGTCACTCGGAATCCTGGGGGCAAGGGCCGGCGACCGGCGCCGGGCCGGTCAGTCGGAGGGCGGCTGGGCGCCTTCGGCGAAGGTGATGCGCAGGCCGCGTCGGATCTCCCGGTCGCGGGCGGCTTCGAAGGCCGCGACCGCGCTGTCCCGGTCGGGGTGCACGCTGCGCCGCACCTGGCTGCGTCCGCCGATCTCGCCGCTTTCCCGCATCAGCGTGTAACCCCCCAGCAGGTCGGCCTGGAGGATCAGCTGGCAAAAGCGGGGCGGCGCGCCGGTGGCCGGCGGCTGCTGGAGGAACATGCGCATGACGGCATTCTACTGGTGCGCCGGCTGGCCCGGAAATTTCATGAGGACGCGCAGCGAGGCCGTCGAGGCCGCGCCAGGGCACGAGGATCGGCAGCCGCGGCAGGGGTCCCGGGAAACGTCCGGGCCGGGATGCAGGTTGCCGCCAGGCTGCGTCGTCGTCGGCGGATACCGAAACAACCCGGTGCCCGTCGTGCCCCTCGCGCGTCCGGCCGTGGCGCCGGTCGCGTCATGCATGGCCGCGTGCGCGATGGGTCGGCTTACACTGGGGGCCTGGCGAACGGAGCGAGCGATGTCCCTGATCCGCATCGATGCCCAGCCGCGCGACCTGGGCGACGGCTTCGTGGTCCGCCGGCTGCTGCCGGCAGCGAAACTGCGTACGGTCGGCCCCTTCGTGTTCCTCGACCATTTCGGGCCGGTCGACTTCGCGCCCGGCCAGGGCATGGACGTTCGGCCGCACCCGCACATCGGCCTGGCCACCCTGACCTGGTTGTTCGACGGGGCGATCCGCCATCGCGACAGCCTGGGCAGCGCGCTCGACATCGAGCCCGGGGCGGTCAACTGGATGATCGCCGGTCGCGGCATCGTCCATTCCGAACGGACGCCGCCGGCGCTGCGCGAGCGCGGCCAGCGCCTGCACGGCATCCAGACCTGGATGGCGCTGCCGCTTGCCGACGAGGCCATGGCGCCGGCCTTCGTGCACGTACCGGCCGAGCAGCTGCCACGGCGCACCGGCGACGGCTTCGAGGCCACGGTGGTCGCCGGCGATGCCTGGCGCCTGCGTTCGCCGGTGCCGGTGCGCAGCCGCACCCTGTACCTGTCCCTGCGGCTGGCGGCGGGCGCCACCCTCGAGCTTCCCGCCGACCATCCCGAGCGGGCGATCTATTGCGCCCAGGGCCGCCTGGCCGTGGCCGGCACCACGGTCTCGGCCGGCGAGCTGCTGGCGCTGCCGCCCGGCCCGCTGGCGGTGGCCGCCGGCGGCGAGAGCCTGGCGGTGGTGGTCGGCGGCGAGCCGCTGGACACTGGTCCGGAGAATTCGGCGGCGCAACCCCGTCACCTGCGCTGGAACTTCGTGGCCAGCCGGCAGGCCGACATCGAGGCGGCCGCTGCGGCATGGCAGACGAGCGACACCGCGCGCTTTCCCGACGTGCCGGGCGAGGTCGACAGGATTCCCTGGCCCGCCTGATTGCCCCTGATCTCCCCGCGGGGCGGCGCCAGGGGCGCGGTTCAGCCGGCCGCGAGCACCGCCCGCACCGCGTCCCCGGGCACGCCGGCGACCACCTCGGCGCGGCCGACACCGCGCCAGAGCACGAAGCGCAGGCCGTCGGCCTGGGCCTTCTTGTCCAGACGCATGTGGTCGAGCAGGGCATCCACGGGCATCGCCGGGTCGCCGCGCACCGGCAGCCCGAACCGTGCCAGCAAGGCGGCCAGTCGTTCGGCATCGGCGGTCGGCGCCAGACCCAGGGCGCTGGACAGGCGCGCCGCCTGCACCATGCCCGCGGCCACCGCCTCGCCGTGCAGCCAGTGCCGGTAGCCATCCTCGGCCTCGATGGCGTGGCCGAAGGTATGTCCGAAGTTCAGCAGGGCGCGGTCGCCCTGCTCGCGTTCGTCGCGGGCGACGATGGCGGCCTTGTGACGCACGCTTGCGGCGATCGCCTCGATCATCGCCGCGGGCTCGCGCGCCAGCAGGGCCTGGGCGTGCTCTTCCAGCCAGTCCATCAGCCCCGGATCGGCGATCGCCGCGTACTTGACCACTTCGGCCAGGCCGGCGGCCAGTTCGCGGTCGGGCAGACTGGCCAGGGTGCCGGTATCGGCGATCACCGCCTGGGGCTGGTGGAAGGCGCCCACCAGGTTCTTGCCCTCGGGCAGGTTGACCGCGGTCTTGCCGCCGACCGAGGAATCGACCATGGCCAGCAAGGTGGTCGGCACCTGCAGCAGGCGCACGCCGCGCATCCAGCAGGCCGCCGCGAAGCCGGCCAGGTCGCCGACCATGCCGCCGCCCAGTGCGACCACCGTCGCGTCCCGGGTCGCGCGCATCGCCGCCAGCGCCGAGAAGATGCCGGCACAGTGCGCCAGCGTCTTGCTGGCCTCGCCTGCCGGGACCACGTGCAGGGCGTCGGCGGTCAGGCCCAGCCGTTCGATCACGGATTTGCCGTAGCGTGGCGCGACATTGCCGTCGCTGACCACCAGGCAGGGTGCGCCGGTTCGCAAGCCTTGCCACATGGCGGCGTCGGTGAGCAGGCCCTCGCCGATGGCGACCTGGTAGGCGCGTTCGCCCAGCGCCACGTCGACGGTCCGGTTCATGGCATGCCACCGGTCGTCGCGGTGTCCGGCCGTGCCAGCAGTCCGGCCAGCGCCCGTGCCGCCTGGGCCGGCGGTCCGGAGGGGTGGAAGCGCAGGTGCGCGGTGGCCCCGTACAGGGGCTCGCGCTGCTCGGCGAGGGACTCCAGGCGCGCGCGCCGGTCGGGCACCTGCAGCAGCGGCCGCTGGCGGTCGCGCGCGAGGCGTCCCAGCTGCTCCTCGATGGTCGCGGCCAGGTGGACCACCAGGGCGTGCTCGCGCAGGCGTGCGCGATTGCCCGGGTCGAGCACGACACCGCCCCCGCAGGCGATCAGACTGGGCAGCGGCGCCGCCAGCGCACGCGCGAGGGCCTCCGACTCGCGGCGCCGGAAGCCGGACTCGCCCTCGTGCTCGAAGATCAGGGCGACGCGAGCGCCGGCCGTCGCTTCGATCGCGTGGTCGAGATCGACGAACGGCCGTCCGAGCAGGTCGGCGAGCGCCCGCCCGATGCTGCTCTTGCCGGCACCGGTGGGGCCCACCAGGGCGATGTGCTCTGCGCATGCCATCCGCTCGAAAGGTTAGCAGGCCCTGGCGCGGTCGCTTCATCGCTTTGTGGGAGTGCTGCCGAGTCCGCCGCGCCCAGCGCCACGGCGTCGATCCCGACGGCCCCGCCGCGCATCCTCATGAAATGGCCGGTCCGTATCTGCCCCGGGCAACCGGCAGCGACGGCGACCGAGGATCGACGGCCGCGCGTGGCCTGCGTCGTGGCCTGCCCACGACCGGCCCGCAGGGCCTGGCGCCGCGGCCCCGCTACACTGTGCGGCCACGCGAATTCCGCCCGCACGACGCCCCGCCATGCTGCGATTCACCCTGGTCTTCACCGGCCTGCTGCTCGGCCTGTTCACGCTGTCACTGCTGCCGCCGGTCGAGCGCGCCGTCATCGAGCCGTTCACGACCGCGCTTGCCCAGGTCTGCACCGCCCTGGTGTCGATCTTCGACGGCAACGCGGTGACCGAGGGCCGGGTGATCCGCACCCTGGACGGCAGCTTCGGCATCAGCATCGAGCGGGGCTGCAACGGTGTCGAGGCGATGATCGTCCTCGCCGCCGGCGTGCTGGCCTTCCCGGCCACCTGGAAGCAGCGGCTGGCCGGCCTGGCGATCGGCTTCGTGGCCATCCAGGCGCTCAACCTGGTGCGCATCATCAGCCTGTTCTATCTGGGCCAGTGGAGCATGACCGCCTTCGAGTGGTTCCATCTCTACATCTGGCAGGCGCTGATCATCCTCGATGCCCTGGTGGTGTGGCTGCTCTGGCTGCGATACCTGGGCCGGCCGCGGCCATCCCAGGCAAGCCCTGCGCTCGCCTGAGCGCATTCCAGGGCGGATGCACCGGCCGGCCCCGGTCCGCTGCTTCCGCAGCCGCATTCGATGCTGCTAATCTGCCCGCACATGGCAGACCGAAGGGGGTAGCGTCATGGCCACGCAGGTAGCAAAAGTCATCGAGATATTCGCCTCCTCGCCGAAAGGCATCGAGGATGCCGTCGAGAAGGGCCTGAAGAAGGCCGCCCAGACGGTCAACAACATCCGGGGCGCCTGGGTGAACGAGATCAAGGTGGTGACCAGCCCGGACGGCAAGGTGTCCGAGTGGCGGGTCAACCTGAAACTGACCTTCATCGTCGAGTGATCACGGGCCCGCGCGCGTCGTGAGCAGCGGCCCGGTCACCATCGGTCTGGTCGAGGACGATCCCGACCAGGCCGACCTGCTGGTGCAATGGTTGCAGGCGGCCGGCTACCGGTGCCTGCACTACGGCACCGCCGCCGAATTCCGGCGCGGTCGCGGCCGGCATGCCGCCGACCTGGTGCTGCTCGACTGGGAACTGCCCGACAGCGACGGCCTGACCCTGCTGACCGAGGTCCGCAGCGACCCGGCGACCGCGGCCACGCCGGTGGTCATGCTGACCGTGCGCGCCGACGAGGACGATGTCGTCCAGGGCCTGCGCACCGGGGCCGACGACTACATCGTCAAGCCGACCCTGCGCGCGGTCCTGCTGGCCCGGATCGAGGCGGTGCTGCGCCGCACCCAGCTGGCCCACGGCGCCGGCGAGGACATCGACCTCAGCCCTTACGAGATCGACACCGAGCGCGCCCGCATCCTGATCGACGGGCGCGACACCGAGCTGACCCAGCGCGAGTTCGAGCTGGCGGTGTATATGTTCAGGCGGCACGGCCGCATCATCCGCCGGGAGACGCTGCTCGAGAGCGTCTGGCAGATCGCCGCCAACGTGCCGACCCGCACCGTCGACACCCATGTCAGCCGGCTGCGCCGCAAGCTGCAGCTGGACGGCATGTACGGCTGGCGCCTGGTCGCCGTCTACCAGCACGGCTACCGCCTGGAAAAGTTCGTCAGCAACGGCGAGCGCAGCTGAGCCCGGCCGGGCAGCGGTCCCGACGCAGTATCCTGCGCCTCCCATTCCGAGCAGGAGGCGGCCATGCTGCCGCAGCGACTGATCGACCGGTTCCATGAACTGCTCGCCGCCGCCGAGGCCGCCGGCGAGCCCGAGCCGACGGCGATGAGCCTCGCCACCGTCGACGACCTGGGGCAGCCCTGCGTCCGCGTGGTCCTGCTCAAGGCGCTGGACGCGCGCGGCTTCAGCTTCTACACCAACACCGAAAGCGACAAGGGCCGGCAGCTCGCCAGCCAGCCCCGTGCGGCGATCTGCTTCCTGTGGAAGCACCTGGACCAGGTCGTCCAGGTGCGCGCCCAGGGCGCCGTGGAAGCGGTCGACGACGCCGAGGCGGATGCCTATTTCGCAAGTCGTCCGTACGGCAGCCAGATCGGGGCGTGGGCCTCCGACCAGTCGCGACCGCTGGCCGATCGCGCCACCCTGGAGCGGCGCATCGCCGAAGCGCAGGCGCGCTTCGCGGGCGCGCCGGTGCCGCGCCCGCCGCACTGGGGCGGATACCGTCTGGTGCCCGACCGCCTGGAGTTCTGGCACGGCAGGGAGTACCGGCTGCACGACCGCTTCGTGTTCGAACGGGAGGAGTCCAATAACTGGCGAGAGTCCCGCCTGTTTCCCTGAGCACGGATCGGCGCACACGAGCCCCTGCCCGATGCGCCGTTCGCCCGGCTTGATTCGGTCCGGACAGGGGCGTATGGTGCAGCGCCGCATCACCGCTCCCTGACGGCCCGCCCCCGCCGACGCCACGTTCGTGGACAGCCAAGCCAACCACGCGCCCAAGCGCATGCTGCCGCTGATGGTCGCCGCCACTGGCGTCGTCTACGGCGATATCGGCACCAGCCCGCTGTACGCCATGCGCGAGGCCTTCAGCGGTCCGTTCGGCATGGCGCCGACCGAGCTCAACATCCTGGGCGTGGTCTCGCTGCTTTTCTGGTCGCTGGTGCTGGTGATCTGCATCAAGTACCTGACCGTGATCGTCCGCGCCGACAACCGCGGCGAGGGCGGCATCCTGTCGCTGATGGCGCTGGCGACGCGCAACTGGGGCGGCAGCGCGCGCACCCGACGCTGGCTGGTGCTGCTCGGCATCTTCGGCGCCACCCTGTTCCTGTGCGACGGCCTGATCACGCCCTCGATCACGGTGCTGTCCGCGGTCGAGGGTCTCAAGGTCGCGACCCCGGTGTTCGAGCCCTACGTGGTGCCGGTGGCCCTGGTCATCCTGGTCGGCCTGTTCTCGGTGCAGCGCTTCGGCACCGCCCGGGTCGGCAGCCTGTTCGGGCCGGTGATGATCCTGTGGTTCTGCGTGCTGGCGGCGATCGGCGTCTCCAGCATCGTCCAGAACCCCGAGGTCTTGCGCTCGCTCAGCCCGCACTACGCGGTGCTGTTCTTCGCCGAGCACCGCACTGCCGGGCTGGTGATCCTGGCGGCGGTGTTCCTGGTGGTGACCGGCGGCGAGGCGCTGTACACCGACCTCGGCCACTTCGGCCGCGCGCCGATGCGCCGCGCCTGGTTCGGCCTGGTGATGCCGGCGCTGATGCTCAACTACCTGGGCCAGGCGGCGCTGCTGCTGCGCGAGCCGGGCGCCGCCGACAATCCCTTCTATCTGATGGCGCCGTCCTGGGCGCTGTATCCGCTGGTCGTGCTGGCCACCTGCGCGGCGGTGATCGCCTCGCAGGCGGTGATCACCGGCAGTTTCTCGGTGGTCCGCCAGGCGGTCCAGCTCGGCCTGCTGCCGCGCCTGGAGATCCGCCACACCTCGGCCAGCGCCATGGGCCAGATCTACGTGCCGGCGGTCAACCGCTTCCTGCTGGTCGGCGTGATCGGCCTGGTGCTTTCCTTCCAGACCTCGTCCAACCTGGTATCCGCCTACGGCATCGCCCTGGCCCTGACCATGGCGATCGAGACCGTGCTGGCGATGGTGGTGGCGCGCCGGCTCTGGCACTGGGGCGTCGCCGGCATGGCGGCGATGGCGCTGTTCATCGCCATCGACCTGGTGTTCCTGGGCGTCAACGCCCTGAAGATCCCGACCGGCGGCTGGTTCCCCCTGGTGCTGTCGGGGATCCTGGTGCTGCTGATGACGACCTGGCGCCGGGGCCGCGAGATCGTCCACGAGAAGCTGCACAACGCCACCTTCCCGCTGCACCTGTTCCTGGCCAACCTGGACGGCATCCACCGGGTCCAGGGCACCGCGGTGTTCCTGACCGCCGATCCGGAAGGCCTGCCGCACACCCTGCTGCACAACCTCAAGCACAACAAGGTGCTGCACGAGCGCGTGGTGCTGATGACCCTGGTCACCGAGGAGGTGCCGCGGGTCGACGACCACGAGCAGGTCGACATCCAGGACCTCGGCGAGGGCCTGTTCCGCGTGGTCGCGCGTTTCGGCTTCATGGAGGACCTCGACGTGCCTCATGCCCTGGCGCTGTGCGAGTCGCACGGCATGCACTTCGACGCCATGGACACCACCTTCTTCCTCGGCCGCGAGACCCTGGTCTGCACCAAGGGCGAGGACATGCCGCTGTGGCGCGAGAAGCTGTTCGCGGTGATGTGGCGGGGCGCGGCGCGGGCCATGGACTTCCTGCGCATTCCGCCGAACCGCGTGGTCGAGCTGGGGACGCAGGTCGAGATCTGATCCCTGGGTCGGCGACGGGCCCTCCGTAAACGGGGTCAGAGTCACTTTCCGGCGCGGATCACTGCGCATGGGCCAGGTCTTCCGGGCCGGAAAGTGACTCTGACCCCGTTTACCCGGTTGACCGGGGGGGCGCGCGGCGTATGCTGCCGCCCATGTACGGACACCGCCCCTGAGGATGCAGGCCGGCCTGCGCCACCCGGCGCGCATCATTCCGCTGGCCTTCCTGGTGGCGATCGCCGTCGGCACGGCGTTGCTGATGCTGCCGGCGGCGCGCGCGGGGCAGGGCGGCGCGAGCTTCGTCGAGGCGCTGTTCACCGCCACCTCGGCCGTGTGCGTCACCGGCCTGACCGTGGTCGACACCGCCACCTACTGGAGCGGGTTCGGCCAGGGCGTGATCCTGCTGCTGTTCCAGCTCGGCGGCCTGGGCATCATGGCCGGTGCCACCCTGATCGGCCTGCTGGTCAGCCGACGGCTCGGGCTGTCCACCCATCTGCTGGCCAAGGTCGAGACCCGCAGCCTGGGTGTCGGCGAGGTGATGCCGATCCTGCGACTGGTGCTGGGGGTGACCCTGCTGGTCGAGGCGGCGTTGGCCGGATGGCTGTTCCTTCGGCTGCGCGGATCGCCCGACATGGCGGTCGGCGAGGCCGCCTGGCATGCCGTCTTCCAGGCGGTATCGGCGTTCAACAACGCCGGATTCTCGACCTGGACCGACAGTCTCACGCGGTTCGCCCTGGACCCGGCGGTGCTGCTGCCGGTGGCGATGGCGGTGATCCTGGGCGGGCTCGGCTTCCCGGTGCTGTACGAACTGCGCCGGCAGCCCCTTCGGCCGTCCCGGTGGTCGGTGCACGCCAAGCTCACCCTGGTCGGCACCGCGACCCTGCTGGTGCTGGGCACCCTGCTGATCGCCGTCTACGAGTGGCGAAACGCCGCGACGCTGGGCGGCATGGACGGTGCCGGGAAGGTGCTGGGCGCCTTCTTCCACTCGACCATGACCCGCAGTGGCGGCTTCAACACGATCGAGGTCGCTGCGATGCGCGAGGAGAGCGTCCTGGTGCAGTACCTGCTGATGTTCATCGGCGGCGGCAGCGCCGGCACCGCCGGCGGCATCCGGGTGACCACCTTCTTCCTGCTCGGCGCCGTGGTCTGGGCGGAGATCCGCGGCGAACCCGACAGCGTGGTGTTCCGGCGCCGCATCTGCCCGCAGGTGCAGCGCCAGGCCCTGGCCGTGGTGCTGATGGCGGTGGCGATGATCGGCACCGGCACCCTGGCGATCCTGTGGCTGAGCGACGCGCCGCTGCAGTGGGCGCTGTTCGAGGTGGTCTCGGCGTTCGCCACCGTCGGGCTTTCCAGCGGGCTCAGCGCGGAACTGTCCGGTCCCGGCCAGTGCGTGCTGGCCGCGCTCATGTACGTCGGCCGGGTCGGTACCATCACCGTGGTGGCGGCGCTGGCGCTGCAGCACCGGCAGCGCAGCTACCGCTATCCCGAGGAGCGGCCGCTGGTCGGCTGACCTCGCACCGGAGCAGGAACGATGAAGAACAGCGACAGCGTGGTGGTGATCGGCCTGGGCCGCTTCGGCGGTTCGGTGGCGCAGTCGCTGTACCGGCTGGGCCATGAGGTGCTGGGCATCGACGAGAACCTCGCCCTGGTGCAACGCTGGTCCAGCCGGCTGACCCACGTGGTGCAGGCCGACTCGACCAGCAACGAGGCCCTGCGCGAGCTCGGCATCGCCGACTTCCGCCACGCGGTGGTCGGCATCGGCAGCGACCTGGAGGCCAGCGTGCTGACCGTGCTGGCCCTGCACGAGATCGGCGTGCGCGACATCTGGGCCAAGGCCACCAGCGAGAAGCACGGCCGCATCCTGGAGCGCACCGGCGCCCACCACGTGGTCTATCCGGAGGCGGCGATGGGCGAGCGCGTCGCCCACCTGGTGACCGGCAAGATGATCGACTTCATCGAGTTCGACGACGGCTTTGCGATCGTCAAGACGCGCGCCCCGGTCGAGGCGCAGAACCGCACCCTGGCCGATTCCGGGTTGCGCACCAAGCACGGTGTCACCGTGGTCGGCATCAAGCGCCCACGCGAGGACTTCACCTATGCGCGGCCGGAGACCCTGGTCCAGGCCGGCGACCTGCTGATCGTCTCCGGGCCGACCGAGAAGGTCGAGAAGTTCGCTTCGCTGACGTAGGGCGGGCGCGAAAGGGGGTCAGAGTCACTTTCCGGCCCAGGCCGGCTCGCCTTTGCGACCATCTCGCGCCGGAAAGTGACTCTGACCCCCTTTCCCCCTCACCCCCGAAACACCAGCCAGGCCCCGAAGGCGATGGTCGCGAACCCGGCCACATGGTTCCAGCGCAGCGCCTCGCCCAGGTACAGCACCGAAAACGCCATGAACACCACCAGGGTGATCACCTCCTGGAGGGTCTTCAGCTCGACGGCCGAGTACACGGAGTGCCCGAGCCGGTTGGCCGGCACCGCCAGCAGGTACTCGGGCAGGGCGATCAGCCAGCTCGCCAGCACCACCAGCAGCAGCGGCGCCGCCTTGTACTTGAGGTGCCCGTACCAGGCGAAGGTCATGAAGACGTTGGAGACCAGCAGCAGGGCGATCGGCGTCAGGTGGGCATGCAGGCTGGCCATGGCGGGTACCGTGCGGGTCGGGGCGGCGCGAGCATAGCGGCGGGCGGGGGGATCCGGGGTCCGGAAACCGGGGTCAGAGTCACTTTCCGCCGCGGGATTGTGAAGCGAGGCGAGGACTGCCCAGCGGAAAGTGACTCTGACCCCTTCGGGCCCTAGGATGGACCCCGGAGGCCAGACCATGGATCCAGCCAGGGAACCGCAGTCCGTGATCGATGCCGATGCGCCGCGCTCGGCCGACCAGCTGTTCGTCGAGGTCTACGATCGCCTGAAGGCGATGGCCGGCCGCCGCCTGGCCGCCGGTCCCCGCGGCACCCTGGACACCACCGGCCTGGTCCACGAGCTCTACCTGCGCATGAATGCCGGCGAGCGCCTGCGCTTCAGCCATCCCGCCCAGTTCTTCACCTATGCAGCGCGCGCCATGCGCCACCTGCTCACCGACCGGGCACGGGCCCGGCTCAGCCAGCGCGCCGGCGGCGAATGGCTGCAGGTCACCCTGACCGGCAGCGATCCGGACCTGGCGATCACCAGCGCCGAGCAGGCCCTGGCGCTGGACGAGGGCCTGCAGCGTCTGGAGCGGGAGGATCCCCGGGCCGCCCAGGTGGTGGAACTGCTCTATTTCGGCGGCCTGACCCTGGAGGAAGTGGCGCGCACGCTCGACGTGGCGCGGCGCACCGTCGACCGCGACTGGCGCTGGGCGCGGGCCTTCCTGAAGGCGGAGCTGGATTGATGTCGCAAGTCGGGGGAATGCTGCGTTATACCGACCGTGGAACGGGACAGCCGACCGCCGCTGCGTGAACTGTTCGAGGCCGCAATCGCCCTGCCGAAGGGCGAGCGCGACGCCTTCGTGGCAAGCCGTTGTTCCGATCCGGCCGATCGCACCCGCCTGCTGCGCCTGCTCGCCGCCGACGAGGCCGCCGACGCGCTGCCCCGGCGCGCGGCACCGGACCTCGCCGGCGATATCGGCGAGTCCGCCGAGGACATGGCCTGGCAACCCGGCCAGACGGTCGGCCCGTACCGACTCGGCGAGCTGCTCGGCTCAGGCGGCTCCGCGGAGGTGTTCCACGCCTGGCGCGAGTTCGATGGCGCCCGCCAGGAGGTGGCGCTGAAGCTGCTGCGGCGCAGCCTGGTGTCGCCGGAGGCGCGCCGCCTGTTCAGGCGCGAGCGCCAGGCCCTGGCCGCGCTGTCGCATCCGGACATCGCGCACCTGGTCGATGGCGGCGTGTCCGAGGGCGGCCAGGCCTACCTGGCCATGGAGTACGTCGACGGCGTGCCGATCACCCGCTTCGCGCAGGCGCGCTCGCTGCCCCTGGCGCCGCGCTTGCGCCTGATGATCCGGGTCTGCCGGGCGGTGGCGGTGGCGCACCGCAACCTGATCGTGCATCGCGACCTGAAGCCGGCCAACATCCTGGTGACCGCCGAGGGCCAGGTGAAGCTGCTCGACTTCGGCATCGCCAAGCTGCTCGACGACGAGCTGCTGGACGGCGAACAGGCGACCCGTACCGGCTGGGCCGCCCTGACCCCCGGCTATGCCGCGCCGGAACAGTACGCAGGCGGTCCGGTGACCACCGCCACCGATGTCCACGCGCTTGGCGTGGTGCTGCACGAGCTGTTGTCCGGTGAGCGGCCGGCCGTGCGGTCGGGCGCCCCCGCCGCGTCGGAGCCGGCAGCGCCCGGGCCCGGCGACACCACCCGCCCGCGCGCCGTCGCGAGGGCCGAGATGCGTGGCGATCTCGGCAACGTGATCCGCAAGGCGATGGCCGACGAGCCCGGGCGGCGCTACGCCAGCGCCGCCGAACTCGCTGACGACCTGGAGCGCTATCTGCGCGCCGAACCGGTGCGCGCCCACCCGCCCTCGGCATGGTACCGGACGCGCAAGTTCGTGCAGCGCCATCGTGGCGGCGTGGCCCTGTCCGCGGCCTTCGCCATCGGCGTGCTGGCCAGTCTGGGCGTGGCGCTGTGGCAGGCGCAGCAGGCGCGCCAGCAGGCCCAGCTGGCGCAGCGTGAGGCGGCCCGTGCCAATGCGGTGCGCGATTTCCTGGAGTCGATGTTCCGGCCGGTGCGGCAGGGCATCGCCGAGGGTCGGCAGCCGACCGTGGTCGAGCTGGTCGCGCGCGGCGTCGAGGCGCTGGACGAGCAGGCCGGCCTGGCGCCACCGCAGCGCGTCGACCTGCTGATGATGTTCGCCCGGCTGCACGCCAACATCGGCGAGACCGCCCGCGCCCGCGAACTGGCCATCGCCGCGGATACGCTGGCCGGCGAATCCCTCGACCCCCTGCATCCGGCCGCGGTCGGCGCACTGGCGCTGCGCGGCATCCGCCAGGTGCGCGATGGCGAGACCGAGGCCGGCGCCGTACTGCTCGAAGAGGCGGCAACGCGCGCCCGGCGCATCGACGACCCGGTGCTGATCGCGGTCCTGGACACCCAGGCGGTCGCCGCCACCGATCTGGGCGACGCCGGGACCGCGCTGCAGCACGCGCGCGAGGCCCTGGCGCTGCGCCTGCGCCACTACGGCCCGGATGATGAGCGCATGGCCGCCGGTTACAACAACCTGGCCTACGGGCTGGTCGGCGTCGGCCGCTTCGACGAGGCGGTGGAGGCCTATCGGCAGACCTGGGAGATCGACCGCCGCTTCCGGCCCGAGCACAGCTACGACGTGCTCTATGCGCTGTCGAACTGGGCATGGGCGTTGCACCAGGCCGGGCGGGTGCGCGAGGCGCGCGCGCTGCTGGCCCAGGCCGAGGAGGGCTTCCCCACGCTCGGCGGACGGGCCCGCATGGGCCATGTGCTCAACAGCCAGAAGCTGTGCGGCATCGACATCGCCTGGGGCCTTCCGGCGGACGCCGAGGCGTCCTGCCGTCGCATGCTGGCGGTGACCCACGAGATGACCGGCGGTACCGGACTGTTCATGGGCTACGCCCTGCGCATGGAGGCGCAGCGGCTGCTCGAGCTGGGTCGGCCGGACGAAGCCGCGGCGATGCTGGACGGGGCGGCGGCGCAGCTGTCGGACAGTCCCAGCCATGCCCGGGGACGTGCCGGTGTGGCGCTGGTGCAGGCCCAGCTCGCCTGGCTGGCCGGCGAGCCCGGCCCGGCGCGGACCCGCGCCCGTGCGGCGCTCGAGGACGGCGCCGTTCACCGCCAGGCAAACATGGAGGCCTTGCCGGCACGCAGCCTCCTGTTGCTGGCCTGCATCGACGCGCCGCTGGAACCGCCCTGCCCGGGCCTGGCCGGCGAACTCGCCGATGCGCTTGCGCATCTGTCCTGGCCCGGCGATCCGCGTGCCCTGCCGGCGCGCACGGCGCTGGCGCGCCGGGCTCTCAGCCAGGGCGATCCTGACCAGGCCGCAGCGCTCGCCCGGACGGCGATCGAGCAGGTCGCCGCCGAACTGGATCCGGCCCAGGCCCAGGTCCTGACCGCCCGCGCCTGGCTGGCGGCGGCGCTGGCCGAAGGCGGCGACTGCGTCACGGCACGGACCGTTCGTGCCGACATCGCCGATGCCGCTCGACAGGCAGGCAACGCCGGTTCGCCCTGGCTGCAGGAAGCCGACCGGTATTGGCGGCAACGGGGGTTGTGTCCGTAGCGGGGGAAACGGGGGGAAACGGGGTCAGAGTCACTTTCCGCTCGGCAGTCCTGGCAAGGCCCGGAAATCATGAGGCGGAAAGTGACTCTGACCCCGTTTCCCCGTTTCCGGGCGATGTCGCAGATTCCGGCCCCTCTTCGTTACCCGGATCAGCCAGACCCCCTGGCCCTCCGGGAGCCCCTCCATGCCACTGCACCGAACCGCCCCGCCAGCCCTGCTCGTCGCCGCGCTCGTTCTGGCCGCCCCGCACGCCGCAGCCGACATCTTCACGGTCGGCGTCGGCACCGGCTGCACTCACGTCACCATCCAGGATGCCATCAACGCCGCTGAGGCCAATCCCGGGCCGGACACCATCCGGGTCACCCGCAGCCTCAGCTATACCCAGCAGGCGCTGACCATCAACACGGCGCAGCACCTGAGCATCGTCGGCGGCTTCGCCACCTGCAGTCAGGCGACCACCGACAGCACCACGACCACGATCAGCGGCGCAGGCGGCGCGTTGGCGCCGGTGTTCAACATCACCGGCCAGACCGGCTCGATCATCCGCATCCGGCTACTGTTCATCACCGGCGGCGACACCGCCGGCGAAGGCCACGGCGGCGGCATCCACTACCGCGGCAACGGGCTGATCGAACTGATCGAGACCGGTGTCAGCAACAACACCGCCGGCTACGGCGGCGGCATCTACGCCGACGGCCAGGGCGACCAGGCCGAGCTGCTGCTGTCCAACGACGTGGTGATCGCCGGCAACACTGCGCGCTACAGCGGTGGCGGCATCTACCTCAATGACATGAACATGCGCATGGTCGCGCCCGGCAGCATCCTGTTCAACAACACCGCGCAGGGCCTGTCCGACCGCGGCTTCGGCGGCGGCCTGATCATCCGCGCCGACAACCGCAGCGCACGTGCGCTGATCGGCAGCAACGGCATCGGCAGCCTGGGCACGATCACCGGAAACAGTGCGCGCTACGGCGGGGGCGTGGCGGCGATCGCGGAGTCGATCGGTCGCATCGCGCATCTGGAACTGTTCAGCACCGACGCCGCGCAGCGCACCTCGATCCGCGACAACATCGCCTCGGTGGTGGGGGGTGGCATCTACGGCAGGCCCTATCGCGAATCCGGCTTCTTGACCGTCGGCGATTCGGTTTCGACGCTCTGGAATGCCGACCTGCTGCTCAACGTCGCACCGGACGGCGCCGCTGTCTACCTCGAAGACGACTCTTCGTTCGGAATGGTCTGGGGTGCGCACCTGTGGATCAACTCCTGGTGGAGCAGCTGGAACGGGGGCAGCATGAACGGTCCGCCGTCCGGCGCGGTGCCCTGCCAGTCGATCCGCCATTGCGGGCGCATCGCCGGCAACCAGACCCGCAACGCCAGCAACGAGCCCACCACGGGCGCCGTCATCCGGATGAACCGGGATACCCGCTTCTATTCCAACTGGAACGCAGTACCCGGTGCCCCCCCGTCCCAGGGCGGCGGCGTGCTGTTCACCGAGAACACCGCGGGCCGGCTGATCGATGCCGCCGACAACAACGACGGTTCGGTGGTGCGCTTGCGCAACGCGGTGATGCACGGCAATGCGTTGAGCCTTCAGGTCCTGCGCGCCAGCGGGGGCGGCTCGCTCGTCGAGATCAGGGACAGCACGGTCGCCGGCAACAGCATCAACGGCTCGCACGTGATGTCGGTGCAGGGCGATTTCGCGCTCACCGCCGGCCTGATCTGGCAGCCCGGCAGGACCGTGCTCAGCCACAGCGGCGGCAGCCGTACCGTCAACTGGTCCATGGCCAACGAGGTGGCGAGCCTGGGCGATGGCCCGGGCGCAAGGCAGATCGCCGGGCCGCGCTTCATCGACCCGGACCGCAGCGACTACCGGCTGCGCGCCGCCTCGCCGGCGATCGACCACGCGCCGGCCGATCCGGACGGCACCGGCGATGCCGACAGCCGCCCGCGCGACGTCGTCCTGCCGGTGCCCTGGTCGGACCTGCGTTTCCGCGATGCCGGCGCCTACGAGCGGCAGTCGATCAGTCCGCTGGTGCTGAACGGCGATTTCGCCTCCGACCTGAACCTGTGGACCGCCGCAGGCGGTGTCACCTCGACCTGGGACGGCAGCCAGAATGCCGTCGGCGGTGCCGGCTCGGGCTCGCTTTCCGTCAACCAGGCGGGCGTGCCGCAGGCGCGCGTGGTGGTGCGCAGCCAGTGCATCCACCTGCCCGGCCGCGGGCGCTACCGTCTCAACGGCTGGGGCCGCGCCGGCATCGGCACGCCCGCCACCCGCGACGGCATCCTGCTGCACTGGCAGTTGCGCCACGACGGCGCGGAGACCTGCACCCAGGGTCCGGCCAACGCCAGCGCCGACCATTTCCTGACCACCTCGAGCAACTGGACCCAGCCCGCCACGCCCGCCCTGATCGAGCTGGCGCCGGAGGACTGGACGGTCAACAGTTCCCTGACCGTCTCGCTGGTGGTGAACGACAACGGCGGCACCGTGCCGCTGACCGTCACCGGCTGGTTCGACGGCATCACCCTGGACTTCGAGCCGTTCAACGACGTGATCTTCGCGGACGGGTTCGACTGAGGGGGAACGGGGTCAGAGTCACTTTCCGCCGCGGGATTTCGGGGCCTGGCGAGGACTGCCAGGCGGAAAGTGACTCTGACCCCCATGGTCAGCTCGCTGAAAAGTTGAGCTCGACGCCATTGCCGGCTGGATCGCTGAAGAAAAGCTGCACCTGGCCGGTACCTGGAACGATGTCGGACTCGTACGCGATGCCAGCGGACTGCAACCGCGCCTCGTAGGCTGCGGAGTCGACGCAGGAAAACGCGACATGATCGAACGTGGATCGCACAGAGACAGCGCGCCGCTCATCCGCGGATGACTCGGTGAGATGAAGCACGTCCTTGGGGCCGGCGTAGAGCCAGTAGCCGAACCTGCGAAAGGACGGGCGCGGGCCTACGGACAGGCCAACAACATCGCAGTAGAACGCGCGCAGCGCCTCGACCAGTTCACGAGGGGCCCGAAGATTGTAGTGACAGATGCCGAAGACTTGCACGGTGGCGCCTGACCCCGGATTCAAACGGCATCTGCGCCGTGCCCTGCATGTTACAAGCTCAGCAACATCCGGGATGCGGACTGAATGAGCGCTTGAACGATTGGTTACGCACCCATGCGCATCGTCGCCACCCGCCTGACGCCGATCCAGGCGCACCGGCGACGAACCCAGCAGTACGACCACCGGTGCACCGCCATGTGAGCGCGAACACGACGTGGCGCACCGAAGGTCAGGGCCGCGCGCCTCGACGGGCAGGCGGCGACCGAAACGGCCTTGTGCCCCCCTCGCGGCCGTGAAAACCGGCCGGGCAACCTCGCCACGCCCCCCTCCGCACCACGCACCCCACGTGCACAGCGCCAACGCGACACCGCCCCTCGGCACGCGAATGCCGTTTCCCTTAAAAACGTATCGGCAAGCCTGACCGGGCTTGTTCAACAACCGGATCAGATCGCGGCTGCGCGAGACCTATCCTTTGTCGTTAGACCGATGCATCGCGGAAAGCACGAAGCACCGCATTGATACGTGTCTGATATCCAGGACCCTGAGCCTTGAACCACTCAAGAACGTCTTGCTCAACGCGCAGAGAAATAGCCGTCTTGGGCGGCTGCGGCTTGAGGCCGCGGCGAACGACGCCGCGCATGATGTTACGGATGTTAGCCTCCGGATGTTCGGGGGCAACTGACGCTGCTGTTTTGGACTTGAGCCGGGCCCAGTCAGTCTTTGACTGCGGCGAAGAAGATTTGCGCTTCACGGCGGGTCGCTTGGCGGAACGAGATGATGCGGATTTCATGGGCGGTCTCCGTATGGACGATTGAGACGGGAACACCAGCGAGTAACCCTAAGGTGACAAATCGCTGCTCTTTGTAGGAGAGCCGGTCATCCTCAAAGGTGAAGGTCAAGCCACCGAAGACAGCGGGGGCATCAACAAAGTCGAGCCCATGCTGTTTGAGGTTGAGTGAGCGCTTACGCTCAGACCAAGTGAACTCCATCGGCGGAGTGTATATACAAACTGTCAGGCGCGCAAGATGGCTGTTGCAGCGGTCTCACGTCGTGTTAAGCCACCGCCGCGCGACTGTGTGTGGATGATACGAGCAACTTCCTCGGCGTTCGGCTTGAACACATGGTTATGCGTCACGATAGCCAGTGCGCCGACGAGCGGACTTGAGTGCCAAGAGACGGAGGACGATGTTCTCGCCGATCTGAGCGAACTCCTCCGCGCTTAGCGTGCCCGCAACCAGATCCACCTTCGAGTACTCGCACGCCGTAAAAAACCCGTCCGTCCTCCACGATGCGGCGTCGACCCCCAGTTGGTATTGAACATCGTCCATCACCAGGCTTAGCCTGCCCTCTGAGGTTTCGAGCAGACTTGCTACGACGCCGGGACCCTCTCGCTGCCCGTCGTCACTAATAGGGAGAGCCATCAGTCCTCCTGTGACGCATAACGCCTGAGTTAAGCGGCGCGCGGCTTATTGCGCGTCCGCTTGGACGAGGAGTTATACGGCATCACTCGCCTGGCTCACGCTCTGCGTCGATGACCCGGTATCTGGTTTTTTCCGCTGACTTTCTGCCTGTGATTTCCTCGTACAGTACACCTAGAAACGCGGCACCTGCACCGAATACGACCCAAAGTGGAACACCGATTGCAGTACCAAGCGCAGCTATACCAGCCCCTTGCCCCCCAAACAAGGCAAGCCCAATCGCGGCGCCGCCAAGACCCAGCCTGCCATTCAATCCGCGGTCATCCCAAGTGAGGCGCTTTGTTTCGCGAGCAATGATCTTAACCGTCGGAACAACAACGCTGCTGCTTGCCGTTAGGGTGATGGCTTGTTTGGCTTTTTGGATGGCAGGAAGGTTGGATGCCTTGATTTCCAAGAGCCGCTCAATCCAAATACGTATCGCTTCCTTCTCGGCGGCGTTTGCTGTTGAAGCGATACGCACAGCGAGTTGCTTCTGCTTTTCTGAACTTTGCTCACTCATGGCATGCCCTTGCCGTATAACGCCATTTCTGCCCCGGGTCGGGGGGTTAAGGGGTGATTGTTCAGCTTTGTGGCGGGCGGGTCAATGGGAACTTTACGGCGCGCGATCAGGCACTTCGCTGAGGATGGCGTGGGTTGGGAGCGGCGATCCTCAACGCCCTTCAACCCCGGATCGCGGGTGCTCTGGGTTATCGGGACCAGGGCGGGGTGTTAGCGGGCGTCAGCCATGCGGCTGCGGCGCAGTCGAGGCTTCGGTGGTTTGGCGAGGTACGCCGCTGCCTGCGGGTTCGCGGCGACGGGAACACCGGGGTCAGAGTCACTTTCCGCGCTGCAATCCGCGCCAGGCCCCAAGGTCTTGGGGCGGAAAGTGACTCTGACCCCTCACGCCCGCAGGCTTTCGGCGGGCGGGGTGCGGGTGGCGGTGCGGGCTGCGGCCCAGGCGGCGAGGGCGCAGACGGCCAGCGCCACCAGGGCGGCGAGCACGGGCAGCGACAGGCCGGGTGCGTAGGCGAACTGGAACACCTGGCGGGCCAGCAGCCAGCCGGTGCCTGCCGCCAGGCAGGAGGCCACCACGGCGGCGACCAGGCCCAAGACCAGCCATTCCAGCGTCATCAGGCGGGCCAGTTCGCCGCGCGAGATGCCCAGGGCGCGCAGCAGGGCGGCTTCGCGGCGGCGTTCGGCCTGCGCGTAGGCGAGCGCCGCCAGCAGCACCAGGGCGGCGGCGAACAGGGCCAGCGCCAGCAGGGCGCGGGCCGCCGCGGACAGTTCGCCGACCAGGTCGCGGATGCGGTCGAGGATGGCGCCGACATCGACGGGCGACAGGTTGGGGAAGCTGCGGACCAGGCTGCGGATGCCGTCGGCGCGCTCGGGCGGCAGGTTGAAGCTGGCGATCAGGCCATGCGGCACGCGCTCGGCGGCGGCCGGCTCCAGGACCATGAAGAAGTTGACGCGGAAGGAATCCCAGTCGGTGGCGCGCAGGTTGGCGACGGTCACCTCGACCTCCTGCTCGCCGATGCGCAGGCCCAGGCGGTCGCCCAGGCCGACGCCCAGCCGGCTGGCGAAGCGCTGTTCCAGGGAGACGCCGTTGCCGGGCGTCGCGGCGTCCCACCAGGCGCCCTCCGCCAGGGAATTGCCGCCGGGCATCTGGGCGCTCCAGCTCAGGTTGAGCGGGCCATCGCGCCAGCGCGCCATGCCCGGGTCGGCGACCGGGTGCTCGCTGGCGGGCCGGTCGTTGATGGTGAGCAGTCGGCCGATCGCCACCGGCGACACCGTGACCGTGCGAGCGCCGATGCGCTCGAGCTCGGCGTCGAAGGCGGCGCGCTGGTCGGGCTGGATGTTGAGCACGAACCAGTTCGGCGTGTCCGCGGGCAGGGTGCGCTGCCACTGGCCGAGCAGGTCGGGGGCGACCCGCGAGGACAGCAGCAGGGCGGTCAGCGCGATGGTCAGCGCGGCGCCCTGCAGCAGTACCAGCAGGGGCTTGCGCACCAGCCGCAGCAGGGCAAGCCGGGTCAGGCCGGCGCGCGTGCGCGCCAGCCGGGCGAGCAGGCGCAGGACCAGCCAGACCAGCAGGCCGCAGACGGCGGCGGCGCCGGCCAGGCCGAGCAGCAGGACCAGCACCAGGGTGCGGTTGCCGCCCATCATCAGGCCGGCTACCGGCAGGCCGAGCAGGGGCAGGAACAGCCAGCGCACCGGCAGCCCTGGCCGCGCCGCCGAGGCCTGCAGCGCGCGCAGCGGCGGCACCCGCAGCAGGCCGAACAGCGGCGGCAGCACGCAGGCCAGCAGCAGTCCTACCAGCACCATCAGGGTGGGCAGGGCCGCCGCCAGGTCGACCGGCGGCGCCTCGAGGGCGAAGCGGGCCTGCAGCACGCGGTTGACCTGGCCCTCGGCGACCAGGCCCAGGGCGAAGCCGGCGAGGGCGGCGGGCAGGGCCAGCAGCAGCACCTGGCCGAGTGGAAGCAACAAGACCTCGGCGCGGCTGGCGCCCAGGCAGCGCAGCAGGGCCGAGCTGTCGGCCTCGCGCTCGGCCATGCGCGCCAGCGCCAGCCACATCGCCAGGGCGCACAGCGCCAGGGTCAGCAGCACGGCCAGGTCGATGAAGCTGCGGCCGCGGTCGTAGGCGCTGCGCAGGTTCTCGGCGGCATCCTCGATGCGGCTCAGGCGCTGGCCGGGCACCAGTTGCGGGCGCAGCCAGTCGGTGTAGGCGCGCACCGCGTCGGCGCGTCCGGCCAGCAGCAGGCGCCAGGACGGCCGGCTGCCCGGGCCCAGCAGGCCGGCGGCGCGGGCATCGTCGATGCCGACCAGAAGGCGCGGTGCCTGGGCGAACAGCTGGCTGCCGTCGGGGTCCTCGACCAGCTCGGCGGCGATCTCGAGTTCCAGCGTGCCCAGTTCGATCCTGGCGCCGGGCTCGATGCCCAGCGCCAGCAGCAGGCGGCGGTCGGCATAGGCCTGGCCGGCACCTGGCGGCGCGCCCATGCGATCGGCTTCGGCGCCGGGGTCGCGCAAGCGCAGCTCGCCGCGCACCGGGTAGCCGGCCGACACCGCCTTGACGTCGGCCAGCTGCTGGGCCTCGCCGGCGAACAGCATGCTGGGAAAAGCGAGGGTCAGCGCCGAGCTCAGCCCGCGCTCGGTGGCGCCGTCGACGAAGCCCGGCGGCAGCTCGCTGCGCGAGGCGATGCTGAGGTCGCCGCCGTTGATCTCGGCGGCCTTGGCCAGCAGCAGGTCGAGCGTGCGCTGGGCGCCCAGCTGCACGGTGGTCAGCGCGGCGATCGCGAACCCCAGCGCCACCAGGAACAGGCGGGTCTCGGACTGCCGGACCTGGGCGCGCAGGCCGCGCAGCACCACGCGGGGCAGGTTCATGCCGGCGTGCCGGCGGCGGCCACGCGCCCTTCGACCAGGGCCAGGCGCTGCTCGCAGCGCGCCGCCAGGTCGAGATCGTGGGTGACCAGCACCAGGGTGGTGCCGGCGCGTCGGCGCAGGTCGAACAGCAGGTCGGTGACGATCCGGGCGCTGTCGCCGTCCAGGTTGCCGGTTGGCTCGTCGGCGAACAGCAGGGGCGGGGCGTGCACGAAGGCGCGCGCCAGGGCGACGCGCTGCTGCTCGCCGCCGGACAGTTGCCGCGGCAGGTGGTGCAGTCGGCGGCCCAGGCCGACCGTCTCCAGCACCTGGCGGCTGCGTTCGCGGGCGTCGGCGATGCCGGCCAGCTCGGCGGCGATCAGCACGTTCTCGTAGGCGTCCAGGGTCGGGATCAGCTGGAAGGACTGGAACACGAAGCCGACGCGCCGGCGGCGCAGCGCGGCGCGCGCCTCCTCGCCGAGCGCCGACAGGTCGGCGCCGTCGAGCAGCACGCGGCCGGTGCTGGGCACGTCCAGGCCGGCGAGCAGGCTGAGCAGGGTGGTCTTGCCGGAGCCGGAGCGACCGACGATCGCCAGGCTGGCGCCGGCGTTCAGCGTCAGGTCGACCCCGTCGAGTATGGTGAGCCCGCCATCCGGGCCGTCCACGTGCTTGCCCAGTCCCTGGGCGACCAGGATCGGCTTGCCACCACCCACATCAGCATCCGCCATGTCCCAACTCCGTAGCTTCATCGTTGTCGTCGTCCTCGCCATCTTGGCACCGCACCCCGCCCGGGCGGACGTGCCGGTGGTCCTGGTCCTGGGCGATTCGCTCAGCGCCGCCCACGCGATCCCGGTCGAAGCCGGCTGGGTGGCCCTGCTGGACCGGCGTTTGTCCGACAGCGGCCGTGGCCGGGTCGTGAATGCCTCGATCAGTGGCGAGACCACCGCCGGCGGCCTGGCGCGCCTGCCCGGACTGCTGGCCGATCACACGCCAGGCCTGCTGGTGCTGGAACTGGGCGCCAACGACGGCCTGCGCGGCCTGCCGATCGCCCAGATCAGCGACAACCTGGCGGCGATGATCGAACTTGCCCAGGCGGCCGGCGCCGCGGTGCTGCTGGTCGGCATCGAGCTGCCCATCAACTACGGTCCGCGCTACCGGGGCGCCCTGCGTGAGGTCTATGCCGAGCTGGCGCAGCGCCATGGCACCGGCCTGGTGCCGTTCCTGCTGGAAGACGTGGCGCTGGCGCCCGGACTCATGCAGGACGATGGCCTGCACCCGACCGCAGACGCCCAGCCGCTGTTGCTGGAAACGGTCTGGCCGGCGCTGCAGGCGCAGCTCGCGGCGCCCTAGACTTGTTGAAAAACGACCTTCCTGGTCGTTTTTCAAGTCGCCCGTCCGGCGCAGGTCCGGACGCGCTCCCGTCGAATCAACTGCTTACGCACTTGCTTCGCCGAGCGGCCATCCATGGCCGCCGCCAGCAGGCTGTTTTTCGACAGCCTGCTGGCCTGGAAACCTCCTGAGGTCTCGGAGCCAGGCCGTCGGGAAGATCGGTGGCCGCAGCAGCGGGCCCATCAGGAATCCAGGCGAGGTCGCATTCCCGAATCGTGCGCGCGGCCGGCCCTGGGACCGGCCGCGGATGTCCCGCGCGGCGTGCGGGACGCTTCAGCCGAACGGCACCAGGCGGCGCCAGACCGGCTTGCCGCGGTCGATCCGGCGGCCGTCCAGGTAGGGATGGTCCGGGTGATTGGCCTGCAGCACGCGCCGGGTGTCGTCGGCCAGCTCCTGCTCGCCCAGGCGCTGGTAGGCCTCGACCATCACCGCCAGGGCGTCGCCGGTCTCAGGCGCCTGCTCGTAGTTCTCAAGCACGTACTTGGCCCGGTTGATGGCGGCCACCGGTGCGCCGCGCCGCAGGTAGTAGCGGGCGATGTTCACCTCGTGCAAGGCCATGCGATTGCGCAGGTAGATCAGGCGCTGGTGGGCGTCGTCGGCATAGCCGCTGTCCGGGAAATCGCGCAGCAGGCGCGAGAAATCGATGTAGGACTGCCGGGTGGAGCCCTGGTCGCGGGCGCTGGCGTCGACATTGACGAAACGATCGACGAAGCCGACGTCGCGGTCGAAGTTGACCACGCCGCGCAGGTACTGGGCGTAGTCGGCCTTGGCGTGGGTCGGGTAGGTCTTCAGGAAGCGGTCGACGGTCGAGATCGCCTCGTCCGGCTTGCCGCCGCGGTACTGCGCGAACGCCAGCTCGAGCTGCGCCTGCTCGGTGTACAGGCCGAACGGGAAGCGGGCGATCAGGCGCTGGTAGTAGCGCGCCGCGCGGTCGTTGTTGCCGCGCTGGAGGGACTGCTGCGCGAGTTCGTACAGCTCGTCGACCGGCAGCGTATCGGCGCGATCGCCACGGGAGCCGCGCCCGCAGGCGGCGACGGCAAGCAGCAAGAACAGTAGCGGCAGCAGGCGCAGGCAACGCATCATGCGCACGTATCCCATCGGGCAAGTGGAGCGGCGATGATAGCGGAAACCCCCAGAGCCCCGGGTCCGGTGCCCGGCCCCGTTCAGCCTGGCGCCGATGCGCCGGGCGGGCGCGTGCAGGGTCGGGCGACGGTCGCCGATGCCGATGCCGGCCGCAGGCTCGACCAGGTCGCGGTCGAACTGTTTCCGGGGCACTCGCGCAGCCGGCTCGGCGGCTGGATCAGGGAGGGCGCCCTGCGGGTCGACGGCCTGCCGGGCAAGCCGGGGCTGCGCCTTGCGGGCGGCGAGCTGCTCGAACTGGACGCGTTGCTCGAACCGGTCGGCCACGACCGGGCCGAGGACATCGCGCTGTCGGTGCTGCACGAGGACGCCGCCTGCATCGTCCTGGACAAGCCGCCCGGGCTCACCGTCCATCCAGGGGCAGGGCAGCCGTCGGGGACGCTGGTGAACGCCCTGCTGCACCTCGATCCGGCACTGGCCGCGCTGCCCCGGGCCGGGCTCGTGCATCGCCTGGACAAGGACACTTCCGGGTGCTTGCTGGTGGCGCGCACGCCGACCGCGCACACCGCCCTGGTCGCCGCCCTGCAGCGCCGCGACATCCACCGCGACTACCTGGCCGTGGTCACCGGCGTGGTGATCGCCGGCGACAGCATCGATGCGCCGATCGGCAGGCACCCGCGCGACCGGCTGCGCAAGGCCGTGCGCGACGACGGCCGGCCGGCCCGCACCCACTACCGGGTGCGCGAGCGGCTGGCTCACCACACCCTGCTCGAACTCGCCCTGGAGACCGGCCGGACCCACCAGATCCGCGTGCACCTGGCGCACATCGGCCTGCCGATCGTTGGCGATCCGTTGTACGGCGGGGGCCTGAAGCTGCCACGCGGCGCCAGCGAGGCGCTGCGCGCCGCCTTGCGCGGCTTCCGGCGCCAGGCGCTGCATGCCTGGCGCCTGCGTTTCACCAGTCCCGCCAGTGGCGAGGAAGTCCAGGTCGAGGCGCCGCCGCCGGCCGATCTGCAGGCGCTGCTCGCGGCGCTCCGCGATGGCTGAGCGCGACGACTGGCTGTTGCCCGACTGGCCGGTGCCGGCGCCGGTGCAGGCCGTCGCGACCCTGCGCTGCAGCCCGGGACGCTCGGCCGCGCCGTTCGGTCCCTGCAACCTGGGCAGCCGCTGCGGCGATCTCGGTGAGGACGTGGCGGCCAACCGGGCGCTGCTGGCCGATGCGCTTCGGCTGCCGTCGACGCCGGTCTGGCTGCAGCAGGTGCATGGCAGCCAGGTCCACGTTGCGCAGGCGCCGGCGCAGCGTGGCGCCGGACCGCGCGAGGAGCCGGTCGCCGATGCCGCGGTCAGCCGCGAACCCGGCGTGGTGCTTGCGGTGCTGACCGCCGACTGCCTTCCGGTCCTGCTGGCCGACCGCGCCGGCACCGTGGTGGGCGCCGCCCACGCCGGCTGGCGCGGCCTGGCGGCCGGCGTGCTGGAGAACACCGTCGCGGCGATGGCCTGCGACCCGGCAGGCCTGGTGGCCTGGTTGGGAGCGGCGATCGGCGCCCGCAACTACGAAGTCGACGCCACGGTGCGCGACGCCTTCCTGGCGGTGGATGAGGGTGCCGCAACGGCGTTCCAGGCGACCCGTCCCGGGCACTGGACCTGCGACCTGTATGGCCTCGCGCGGCGCCGGCTGGCGACCGCCGGCGTGACCGGCGTCCACGGCGGCGGGCTGTGCACCTACGCGGATCCGGCCCGCTTCCATTCCTTCCGCCGCGATGGCGCGAACAGCGGTCGCCAGGCGACCTTGGTCTGGCTGGCGAACCGGGACTGACCGCTGCTTCCGTGCGGCGGCGCGGTGCGGTCCGCGTCCGCACCGGACGGCGGCTGCCTCAGCTCCCGCCTGCACCGGCGACGTCCGGCCAGCGCGACTGCAGCGATGCGCCGGCGTGCTCCTCGGGGCATTGCACCGAGCGGTTGCGGCCGCCGGCCTTGGCCAGGTACAGGGCGCGGTCGGCGCGTTCGCGCATGCTGTCCAGGTCGTCGCCGGCGCGGTTGCGGGCCAGGCCGATCGACACCGTGAGGTCCGCCAGGTCGTCGCGTGCGCATTCGTGCTGCACCCCGCGGCGGATGCGCTCGGCGATGGCCGGACCGGCGCCGGCATCGCCCCCTGAGATCAGCACGGCGAACTCGTCGCCGCCGAGCCGGCCAATCAGGTCGCGCGGCCGCAGATAGCGTTCGAGGCAGGCGACCAGGGCAGCCAGGGCGCGGTCGCCGGTGGCGTGTCCGTGGCGGTCGTTGATCGACTTGAAACCGTCCAGGTCGACCAGCAGCAGACAGGCCTTGCCGGGCGCGGCGCGGCGCAGCCGCCGCTGTGCCGCCTCGATGAAGGCGGTGCGCGAGGCCGCGCCGGTGAGGTCGTCGACGGTGGCCTGGCGGTGCCAGCGCCGCACCGCCCGTTCGGTGCCGGCCAGCACGAAGGCGAGCGTCGCCGTCAGCGGACCGAGCAGGGCCAGGCCCAGCACCAGGCTGTGGCTGGTCGGCTGGGCCAGCCAGATGCGCTGCCGGGCGTTCTCGGGCGCCAGCAGCAGGATGGCGGCGCGGCCGCCCAGCAGCAGCGCCGACAGGCCGAAGGAGGTGGCCAGCAGCCCCATCGGCACGTCGAGGCGGCGCCGGCGCGGCACGTCGCCCAGGCAGGACACGGCGGTGGCGGCGGCGGCCAGCGCGCACATCAGGCTGAGCAGGCCGGTGCGCATCGGTGTTTCCGGGGACAGCACGTACCAGCCCAGGGTGGCCAGCGCCACCGCCAGCACCGGCAGGTACTGCCAGGCGGCCGGGGCGATATGGCCGCGCAGCACGAGCACCGCATGCAGGTGGCCGATGAAGGCGGTCATGATCAGCGGCTTGGCCAGCACCGCCCAGGCCGGCGGCAGGACCTCTCCGGCCAGTTCCAGCAGGCACCAGCCCAGCGGTCCGGCAATCAGCGCGAACGCCCATTGCCGCAGCGCCGGCGCCAGCGGCCTGGGCTGGCGTCGCGCGGCGTCGACCAGGGCGGTCGCCATGACCGAGGCCAGCACGAGCAGGATGACGGCGGTGGCGAGGGGATCGACGTGCATGGTGCCGGGTCGCGCGGTGGCGGTGACGCTAGCACGGATGCCCCACCGGTCATCGCCAAGGGGGGGGGCGGCGGTCGGCGGCCGCCGGGGCGCCCCCTCGGCCTGGTCCCGGGACCGCGATAGCCGTCACACAAGGCAAGGAAGCGGCGCTATGCTCATTCACACATGCATCTTGCATGTCCAGGGAGGCCGTGAATGGCGAGCGATCGAGTTGCGGCGCGGTGGCTGCCGGGCTGGGGGCTCGCCCGTGGCCCGCGTGCTCCCTGGGCCGCCCTGCTGGCGCTGGCCCTGGCCTGCCTGTCGTCGCCAAGCCTGGCCGAGGAAGAGTGGGCGTACCGGGTCATGCCGGGCGATTCGCTGTGGAAGATCAGCCAGCGGCACCTGACCGGTTTGCAGTGGGTCGGCCCGTTGCAGCGACTCAACGCGGTCGCCGATCCGTACGCGCTACCGCCCGGCAGGGAATTGCGGGTTCCGTTGGCGTGGACGAGACGCAGCCCTGCGCAGGCCGTTCTCGAAACCGTGACTGGCGAAGTCGGACTGGCCGCCGGCGGCGTTGCTGCGATCGCGCCGGCGCGTGCGGGGCAGACGTTATCCAGCGGCGACCGCCTGGTCACCGGCGCCGACGGCTACGTGCTGCTGCGTTATCCGGACGAGTCCAGCACACAGGTCTTCGGGCTGTCGGAACTGGCCCTCCAGGAACTCGAGATGCTGGGAGACCAGGCGCAACTGCGCATCCGCCTCGTGCTCGACGAGGGCCGCTCCGAGCACCAGGTCGAGCCGGTCGCCGTCGGTCGCAGCAACGACATGCGGGTTCGCGCGCCGTACGCGACGACCTCGGTGCGGGGCACGCACTTCCGCGTCGCCTCGCAGGCCGAGGCGGGCGTATCCCTGGTCGGCGTGCTGCAGGGTGCCGTACACGCCAGCGCGACGCCGTCGGCCGACCGCGGGCTGCAGGTCGTCCAGGGGCAGGGCGTGGTCGCCCGCGCAGGCGACCAGCCGCTGCGTGCGGTCGCGCTGCTGCCAGCGCCCGTGCGGGCGGCCGATGGCGAGCCGCTGCAGCGCTTGCCGCTGGTCCTGCGGCTGCACCCGGTCGAGGGCGCGGTCGCCTACAGCGGCGACGTGGCGCTGGACCCCGAACACCATGCCGTGGTCGCCGGCTTTGCCGGCAGCGATACCGAGCTGGTCCTGCCTGATCTTCCCGACGGCGAGTACTGGCTGCGCGTCCGCGCGATCGATGCCGATGGCCTGGAGGGCCTGGATGGCGGCAGCCGCCTGGTGGTCCACGCGCGGCCCGAGCCGCCGTTCCTGACCGCGCCGGTCGCAGGAACCGTGGTGGCGACCGGGCGCCCGGTGCAATTCCGATGGACCAGTCAGGCGGACGCGATCGGCTACCGGTTCGAACTGGCGCGCGCCGGCGACGGCGCGCCCGAAGCGCTGGCCGAATGGACCGATGTCGCCGTGGACGGTCCGGCGATCGAGCTGACCTGGCGCGCGCCGCTCGGTACCGGCCGCCACCTGTGGCGGGTCCGCTCGGTCGCCGCCTCCGGCAGGGTCGGGCCGTTCGGCGACTGGCAGGCGCTGGAGGCCGTTCCGCCCGGCCCCGGCGTGTCGCCGCCCGCGCTGCAGACGCGCAGCCTCAGCCTGGCCTGGTCGGACAGCGGGACGCAGATGCGCTACCGCCTGCAACTGGCCAGGAACGCGCAGTTCGATCCGCTCCTGGTTGACGAGGTGGTGGACCAGCCCGGCTACACCATGGCCAGGCCCCGGCACGGGACCTACCACGTCCGGGTTGCGCGCATCACGGCGACCAACAGCCAGGAGCCGTGGGGTACGGCGCAGCAGTTCGAGGTGCCCAGGTTGCCGCCGAAATGGCTGCTGGGGCCGGCCGGCTTCCTCCTGCTCCTGCTGCTCTAGCGCCGGGCCGATGAACGCGCGGCGCCAGGCGGCCCGCATGCCCAGGCGGCTCACGGCCCTGGCGGCGGCCCTGTGTGCGGCCGTGGTGCTGTCCTGGTCCGGGCTGACCGCCGGACTGGACTGGGCGGTGCTCGATCATGCCGGGCGGCCGGCGGCCGCCACCGACCCCGCACCGGTGGTCCTGGTGGCGATCGACGACGCAAGCCTTGCCCGGCACGGCCGATGGCCCTGGCCCAGGGCGCGGGTCGCGGCGCTGCTGGAAGCGGTCGCGCGCGCGGGCGCCCGGCCGATCGCGATCGACCTGCTGTTGTCCGAGCGCGACGACGGCAATGCGGCAGGCGACGAGGCCTTGGCCGCGGCGATGCTGCGCAGCGGCCCGGTCCTGTTGCCGGTGCCGGCCACCGCGGATGCCGACGCCACGACGATGGCCGGGCGCATCGGCCGCCTCTGGCCCAATGCCCGCCTGGTCCATTCGGACGTCGAGCTCGGCGACGACGGCGTGGTGCGATGGCTGCACCGCCGCGTTGTCCGCGACGGCCTTGCCCTGCCGGCAATGGCGTTCGCCCTGGCGGATCCTGCGTCCGCCCGGGCCGTCGCCGAGCCGGAGGCGCCCCCGGTGCGGTCGCAGGGCGGGGACCCGACCTGGCTGCGGAGCGATACGGTGGTGCTCTCGCTCGGCGCCGAACTGGCACAGGTCGACCTGTGGTCGGCCAGCGACGTGCTGGAAGGGCGGGTGCCGGGCAGCGCGTTCGCAGGCCGTCCTGCCGTCATCGGGGTCACCGCGCGGGGTCTTGGGCAGAGCTTCCTGGTGGCCGGCCCCGGGGCCGGTCGCAGCACCCTGGCCGGTGCCGAACTGACCGCCGCCGCCACCGCCGGCCTGCTTGGCGGCAGGGACAGCCGGCTGCCCGGCACCGGCGCCGCGATCCTGGCGGCGACCCTGGTCGCGCTGCCGCTCACCGCGCTTGCAGTGGCCTTGCCCTGGCGCGTGCTGGTACCGGCCCTGCCGCTGCTCGCGCTGCTGCCCCTGGCGCTCGCCTGGCTGGGGCGTTCGCTGCTGGCGGTCAACCTGGGCCTGGCGCCGGCAAGCGGTGCCGTGCTGGTCGCCTTCCTGGTCCTGCTGATGTTCCGCATTCCCTTCGATCGCCGCCGGCTGGCGGACACGCGCGCCGAGCTCGATGAGGCCCTGGCCGACCGGGTGCAGACCGTCGTCGCACTGGACCCGCGGGGCGCCGTGCTGTTCGCCAGCGACCCGGGCGATCCGCTGGTGGCGGCGCTGGCCGGCAACGAGGGTTCCGGCATCCGGACCGCCGGTCCGGACGACGTCGGCGCGGTACTGGACCTGGTCGCGGCAGTCCGTCGCTCGGGCGTCGCACACAGCCGGAGACTGTCCGGTCGGGCCGGGGACGGGGTCGACAAGGGGCGGGTCGCGTCGGTGTCGGCTGCCGATTTCGATGGTCGCCCGGGTTTCCTGCTCATGCTTGGAAACGCCTCTGCCGGCGAGGGCCAGGCGGCCGCCGAATGGTTGCGCGACCACGATCCGGTGTCGGGTTTCCCGGCCCGTCGGCAACTGTGGTCGCGCCTGGTCGGTCTGGCGTCCGCCGCCGACACCGCACCAGGGCGGGAACTGGCGCTGGTGCTGGTCGCCATCGACGGCTTCCGCCGGATCAACGAGGCCCTGGGCGAGGCCGAGGGCGATCTCGCGCTGCGCCATGCGGCCCAGGCCCTGGCCGGCGAGTTCCCGGCCCCGGGCGGCCTGTTCCGTTGGGATGGCGACCAGTTCGCGTTGCTGCAGGCGGTTTCCGGCTCCGGACCGGACGACGTCGAGACCCTGGCCCGTCGGGCCTGCGCCCTGTTCGCCGACGGTGCGGTCCGGCATCGCGGGATGGTGCTGCGCGCCAGCGTCGGCGCGGCCTCGGTGCCGGGCCGGATGTCCGGGTTGCGCAGCCTGCTGCCGCGCGCGGAGCGGGCGCTTGCCGAGGTCAAGCGGACGGGCGGCTCGCAGTGGCTGGTCGATCGCGGTTCCCCGGGCTGGACGGTGGACCAGCTCGAGGTCGAGCGCGGCATCCGCGAGGGCCTGGAGGGCGGCCAGTTCTTCCTGGTGTACCAGCGCATCGTCGACGCCCCCAGCGGCCGGACCGTGCGTCTGGAGGCCCTGCTGCGCTGGCGGCATCCGCAGCGGGGCGTGCTGGCCCCCGGCCATTTCCTCGACGTCGCCGAGGCGGCGTCGCTGGAGATCGAGCTGGGCCGCCGCGCCATCGCCTGCGTCCGTCGCGATGCCCAGGCGCTGGCCGGACACGGCGTCCGGTTGCCGATCTCGCTGAACGTCTCGGCACGCCACTTCGAGCGTCCCTCGTTCATCGACGACATGCGGCCGCTGGCCGGGTCGGATGGCGACTGCCGTTTCCTGGTCGAGATCACCGAGTCGCTGGCCTTGCGGGATCCCGACCGCGCGGCGCGCATCGCCTGCGAGCTGGCGGCCCTGGGCATCGGCGTGTCGCTCGACGACCTGCTCAGCGGCCACAGCTCGCTGGCGCTGCTGCGTTCCATGCAGGTGCGCGAGCTCAAGCTCGTCGGCGAACTGGTCGCCCGGGTCGAGCGCGATCCGGAAGCGGCGATGCTGGTGCGCGCCATCATCGAGCTGGGCCGGTCGCTGGCGATGACCGTGGTCGCCGAGGGCGTCGAGACCGAGGAGCAGTCGCAATGGCTGGTCGCGGCCGGCTGCCCGGTGCAGCAGGGCTATCTGTTCGGCCGGCCGGTGGAGTGGCCGCAGCTGGTCGACTAGCCCGCAGAGTTCGTTGGGCCGCGGCTGCGCTGACGATGCGGGTGCCGCGACGCGGTCTGCGCCCCTTGGCCGGTTCTGCGTGGTGTCGGCAACGCCTACCTGGTCCAGCGATCCGCTGCCCGCGCCGCGACCCGGTGCCGACGGCCGCGCCGCGCGGCCTCGACCCGAATGTTTCAGTGGTCCATTGCTGCGGCCGCCGATCTTCGCGTCGTGGCGCGGTCTGCTCCGGCTGGCCGACTCGACGTGGTGTGGGCTACGCCTTTGCTGTCAAAAGATCCGCTGCCCGCGCTGCGACCCGATCCCGACGGCCTCGCTACGCGGCCTCATGAAATGTGCGGGCCAAGGAAACATCCGGGACGGGCCCGTCGAGGCGGGCCGTCGGCGCGCCTTGAAAGCAGGTGCGCGCGGCCGCACCTAGCGGACATCGCCGGCTCCCCGCGCCGGCCAGCCGGACTGTCGCCCATGCGCATGGACAAGATGACTTCCCGATTCCAGCAGGCACTGGCCGATGCCCAGTCGCTGGCGGTCGGGCGCGACCACAACCTGATCGAGCCGGTGCACGTGCTGGTCGCCCTGCTCGACCAGCAGGGCGGCTCGGTGCGGCCGCTGCTGGCCCAGGCCGGCGGCAACGTGCCGGCGCTGCGCCAGCGCCTGGGCGAGCTGCTCGACGGCCTGCCGCAGGTCAAGGGCCAGGAGGGCCAGTTGTCGATCGGCAACGACCTGAACCGCCTGCTCAACCTCACCGACAAGCTGGCCCAGCAGCGCGGCGACGCCTTCGTGGCCAGCGAGCTGTTCGTGCTGGCCCTGCTCGACGACAAGGGCGCGGCCGGCCAGGCCCTGAAGGCCGCCGGCGTGGGCAAGCCCGCCCTCGAGCAGGCGATCGCCGCGATGCGCGGCGGCGAGACCGTCTCCGACCAGACCGCCGAGGAGCAGCGCCAGGCGCTGGAGAAATACACCATCGACCTGACCGGCCGCGCCGAGGCCGGCAAGCTCGATCCGGTGATCGGCCGCGACGAGGAGATCCGCCGGGTCATCCAGGTGCTCAGCCGGCGCACCAAGAACAACCCGGTGCTGATCGGCGAGCCCGGCGTCGGCAAGACCGCCATCGTCGAGGGCCTGGCCCAGCGCATCGTCAACCACGAGGTGCCCGAGGGCCTGCGCGGCAAGCGCGTGCTCAGCCTGGACATGGGCGCGCTGATCGCCGGCGCCAAGTTCCGCGGCGAGTTCGAGGAGCGCCTGAAAGCCGTGCTCAAGGACCTGGCCAGGAACGAGGGCCAGATCATCCTGTTCATCGACGAGCTGCACACCATGGTCGGCGCCGGCAAGGCCGAAGGCGCCATGGACGCCGGCAACATGCTCAAGCCGGCGCTGGCGCGCGGCGAGCTGCACTGCGTCGGCGCCACCACGCTCGACGAGTACCGCAAGTACATCGAGAAGGACGCCGCCCTGGAGCGGCGCTTCCAGAAGGTGTTCGTCGGCGAGCCCAGCGTCGAGGACACCATCGCCATCCTGCGCGGCCTCAAGGAGAAGTACGCGGTCCACCACGGTGTCGAGATCACCGACCCGGCCGTGGTCGCCGCGGCGACCCTGTCGCACCGCTACATCGCCGACCGCCAGCTGCCCGACAAGGCGATCGACCTGATGGACGAGGCCGCCAGCCGGATCCGCATGGAGATCGACTCCAAGCCCGAGGAGCTGGACCGCCTGGAGCGCCGCCTGATCCAGCTCAAGATCCAGCGCGAGGCGCTGCGCAAGGAGAAGGATGCCGCCAGCCAGCAGCGCCTGGCCGACCTGGAGGGCGACATCGCCGACCTGGAACGGGAGTTCTCCGACCTCGAGGAGGTCTGGAAGGGCGAGAAGGCCGCGGTGCAGGGCGTCACCCGCATCAAGGAGGAGATCGAGCAGGCGCGCATCGCCCTGGACCGCGCCCTGCGCGAGGGCGACTACGCGACCGCCGGCCAGCTCCAGCATTCGCGCCTGCCGGAACTGGAGGCGCAGCTCGCCTCCGCGCACAAGGCCGAGACCGAGGGCTTCCGGCTGCTCCAGGACAAGGTCACCGCCGAGGAGATCGCCCAGGTGGTGGCGCGCTGGACCGGCATCCCGGTCAGCAAGATGCTGGAGGGCGAGCGCGACAAGCTGCTGCGCATGGAGGACGCCCTGCACCAGCGCGTGGTCGGCCAGGACGAGGCGATCCGCGCGGTCGCCGATGCGGTGCGCCGCTCGCGCGCTGGCCTGTCCGACCCGAACCGGCCGAACGGCTCGTTCCTGTTCCTGGGCCCGACCGGCGTCGGCAAGACCGAGCTGTGCAAGGCGCTGGCGCAGTTCCTGTTCGACACCGACGAGGCGATGGTGCGCATCGACATGAGCGAGTTCATGGAGAAGCACAGCGTCGCCCGCCTGATCGGCGCGCCGCCGGGCTACGTCGGCTACGAGGAGGGCGGCTACCTGACCGAGGCGGTGCGCCGCCGGCCCTACTCGGTGCTGCTGCTCGACGAGGTCGAGAAGGCGCATCCGGACGTCTTCAACGTGCTGCTGCAGGTGCTCGACGACGGCCGCCTGACCGACGGCCAGGGCCGCACCGTGGACTTCCGCAACACCGTGGTGGTGATGACCAGCAACCTCGGCTCCAGCCTGATCCAGGAGCTGGGCGGCGAGGACACCGCCGAGGCCTACACGCAGATGAAGGCGGCGGTGATGGGCGCCGTGCAGGCGCACTTCCGGCCGGAGTTCATCAACCGCCTGGACGAGATCGTGGTGTTCCACCCGCTGCGTTCCGAGCAGATCCGGGCGATCGCGGCGATCCAGGTCGAGCGCCTGGCCGCCCGCCTTGCCGACCGCGAACTGCGCCTGGAGATCGAGCCGGCCGCCCTGGACCTGCTCGGCCAGGCCGGCTTCGACCCGGTCTACGGCGCCCGGCCGCTCAAGCGCGCCATCCAGCAGCAGCTCGAGAACCCGCTGGCGCAGAAGATCCTGGCCGGCGACTACAAGGCCGGCGACACCGTGAAGGTGTCCGCGCGCGGCGGCACGCTCGTCTTCGGCTGAGCCTGGCTGGCGGCGCCGGAAAGCGTACCCGGGACTCGGGACCCGGGATTCGGGACCCGGGATTCGGGACCCGGGACTCGGGACCCGGGATTCGGGACTCGGGATTCGGGACTCGGGACTCGGGACTCGGGACTCGGGATGCGCGATTTGGAGCGCGCGCTGCTCCCCTCTCCCTCTGGGAGAGGGGCCGGGGGAGAGGGTCGGGGCTGGCGATGATCTGCACCGTTGCCGGCCCGGCGGCGCGCGCTGGCCGGGGCGGCCCTCTCCCCCGCCCCTCCGCGGCAGGCGGGGGAGGGGAGAAGTTCGGTGCCGTCGCACTGGCTAGATGCCGCCTGGCAGCGGGCTGAAACACGACGCCAACCAGGTCGGCAGGGGCTCTGACCGGCACTTCCATGGCGCGTGATAGGAACCGGCCGCGTTCTGCGCTTGCGCGGGTGAGGACCGGGCAAGTCGCCCGGGCACCACCGTGCGGGGAGATCGCCATGAAGAGAATCCTGACCACCGTGCTGCTGGCCGCGGCGACCGCCGTGGCGGCTGCACAGCCGTCCCCGCCTGCCAGCGGGGGCGAGTCCTACCTGCCGCGTTTCGCCAGCCACGAGCGCAGCAACATCAGTTGCGACCAGACGCCATTCGGCCGCACCGCGACGATCGGCCAGGAAACCGAGTTCGTGCACCTGTTCGCCGGTGGCGGCACTTTCAATGGCTTCGACGAGTACCAGCCGACCGCACCGGGGGCACCCAATCCGCTGTCCCGGAGCTTCCGGGCGTCCCTCACCCAGGGTGCGCTGGCCGGGACCGCGTTCCTCGATGCCGTGACCATCGACCTCAACGGCGATGGCCGCGACGAGGTGGTCACGGCCCATCGCGTGACCGCCAACGGCCACCTGCGCCTGGGCGTGTTCCGCCGCTCCGGGAACAACGTCGAGCTGTTCGACACCTGGACGCTGACGCGCACTTTCAACGTGGTGCAACTGGCTGCCGCCGACCTCTCCGGCGCCGCCAACGGTCGCCAGCAGCTCGCCGTGCTGCTGCGCGGCACCAATCCGGCTGGCCTGGAGCTGCATGTGCTCACCGGCGACGGCGCCGGCGGCATCTTCCAGACCGACGGCAACTCCGCCGGCCGCTGGCAGCGCGCCGGCGTGTTCGGACACGTGAGCCTGGCCGCCGGCGACCTGCTGCTGGAGGGCCGCGAACAGCTCGTCGTGGTCAACGAATCAGGCAGCGGACAGTCCAGGGCGCTCAACTATCACCTGCTTTCCTACCTGCCACAGGTCGCGCAGATGCCGGTGGCGGCAGGCGATGTCAACATCGGCACCTTCAGTCATGCCAGCCCCCTGGGAACGTCCTGGGATGTCGACGACGGTGGCGGCATCGGCCTGACCTCGATCGAGCGGCTGATCGCCCGCGCAGGCGACCTCGTCGACTCGGCGGCCCATGAGCTGGCCTTGCTGGTTCAGTTCCGGAGCGGCAGCAGCCTGAACTACATCGGCATGCGGCTGGTCCGCTGGACCACGACCCGCGACGCCGACAACGCCATCACCGGAGTGGCCTTCAACAGTCGCGGGCCGGGTGCGGACTTCGACAGCAGCGTGATGCTGCAGTCCGCGGAGTCGGATCCCCTGAGGAGTTTCGATGCGGTGATCGGCAGCATCGACCGCATCTCGCCCGCGGAACTCGTGATCGCGCGCGGCCGGACCTCGGGCAGCGGCGTCGGCGTCGAGGCCTACAAGGTCCAGGCGCAGACCACGGCCAGCTACACCTGGGAGCGCAACGGCCTCACCGTGCAGTTCACCGACCAGTCGACCGGTCCGATCGTCTCGAGGACCTGGAATTTCGGCGACAACTCCGGAACCGTCAGTGCCATCAATCCCACCAAGGTGTTCGCCCAGGCCGGCAACTACAACGTGAGACTCACGGTGGTCGATTCCGACGGTTCCCAGCGCCAGTACCAGCGCACCATCGCGGTCAGCGCCAGCGGCACCAGCAGTGGTGGCGACCTTGCCAGCTACCGCTACCTGTTCCGCTCCTCGCCGAGTTACGAGGCATCCCATTCGCTTGGCCAGGGGCAGTACGCCACGGCTATCCGGGTTGCGGTCGGCGACATGGACAAGGACGGCATCGCCGAGGTGATGACCGTCGCGCAGGGCCCGACCCAGCGCATGACGCGCTCGGTCTGGAAGCTCGCCAGCACCGCCAATCCCGCGAGTTTCGCGGGCCGCCACCAGAGCGAGGAGCTCGATGGCTACAGCGGCCTGGCCGCGCACGTCGTTCTGGCCGCCGATCTCGATGGCGACTCCCTGCTGGCCACGCTCGCCACCGACTGCCGCCAGGTCGAGGAGCCACAGGTCCGGCAGGTGATCTGGATGCCGCCCTACTTCCAGCGCCTGCAGGCCACCGCGAACAAGCTGGCCAGCTTCGGCGAGTCGACCACGGGCGGCACCAGCTCCGAACGCCGCTCGGGTTCGTTCACCTCGCACGATGTCTCCGCCTACCTCGGCATCTCGATCGGGTCGGAGGCGGCCGGTGTCGAGGCGTCGGTCCGCGCCACCGCCGGCTACTTCTGGCAGGCGAGCAACGGCGCGCTCAGCGGCAGCGAGAACAGCTACCGGCTTGATCAGTCGTTCTCCCAGGACCAGGGCGACGCGCTCGTGGTGATCGAGGAGAACACATTCAACTGTTACAGCTACAACGTCGCCACGCAGAACGGCGGCCAGGATCCCGACAGCGCGGTGCGGATGTGCGAGGTGGTCGATGGCAGTCGCCTGATGTCGGGTACCGACGCGCGCTTCTGGGACACCCAGATCCCGGCGACCCCGGTCGACCATCCGCCGGCGCAGTGGATGCCGCTGCACCGCGACTGGGCCAGCCTCAGCCTGTTCCGGCCGGTCACCAGCAACGTCCAGTTCGCGGGCGGCCAGGTCGCCTCGAACGCCACCGACGGCCTGTTCACCACCCAGGCGGCCAGTACCGGTCAGGCGTTCCGCCCCTACCTGGAGATCGACCTTGGAAGGACGATGGACATCTCCAACATCCGTGTCTTCCCCTCCGCCGGCAACGCGGCGAACCTGAAGGGCTACCGCGTGTACGCCTCGCCGACGCCAATGCCCGCGAGCGGCCTGCCGTCCGGCGGCAACGTGCGGGTGTTCGCCCCCGAGACCGGCGACGATGTCGCCTACAGCCAGTGGAGCATCTGGACGCGCAACCGCAACAACCCCTCGCAGATGCTGAGCGCCCGCTACATCCGGTTGCAGCACCCGGGGCTGGCGCGGATGAACGTCGCGCAGATCCAGGTGTTCGGCGACACCCGGCTGGACCCGCCGGCCTATCCCGAGGCGGTCTGCGACCCGCTGGCCAACGACGGCTATTTCAACGCCCTGGTCTGGGACCCGGGGCAGGGCGTCAGCGGCGGCTTCCGTACCATCCAGGTGCGCGGCGACCTGCTCTGGGACGGCTCCGGCGGCTATCCGGTCAACGGCGGCTGCAACCACCACGGCAACCTGCGCACGCACCCGATCTGGGCCAACACCGCGATCGGCAACTCAGCCACCACCGCCTGGAACCTGAGCCAGGACGCCAGCAACCTGGTCGGCGACATCACCGGCTTCGAGAGCGCCATCCGGGTCGGCGCCGAGTTCGACCTGCAGGCCGGCTTCATCGCCAAGGTCCAGCTCGGCGGCGCCTACGAGTGGAGCAGCGGCATCACCGAGGAGGTGCAGACCACCAGCTTCTGGGGCAGCGGCCTGGAGATCGGCGGCGCGATCGGCGGCTTCGCGCCGGCCTACTCGGACCTGATCCAGTCCTGCCGTTACAACCCGAGGCCCTACGCCTATCGCCTGATCGACGTGTCCAATACCGGCTACGAGCACACCGCCTACGTCGTGGACTACGTGGTCAGGCAGGGTCCGGGCACCTGGCAGCGAGGCAACGTGCCGGTGCTGTGCTCGCGGGCCGACGCGATCTTCGGCAACGGCTTCCAGTAGACCCGGGCCGAGGTGCCGGCCGGCCCGTCGGGGGCTGGCCGTGGCGAGGGCGGCGACCGCAGGTCGCCGCCCTTCGTCGTGTCCGGGGTGGTCTGCCGAGGGCCGTGCGCCCCCGGCGGCACGGCGCGGCGCGCCTCAGCCTTGGCGGGTGGCGTCGGGTGCGGGCGCGTCCTGGACCAGTTCGACCGTATCGGGGGCACTGTCGGCAAGGCCGGCCGGCAGGCCGCGGCGGGGCAGCCGACCGCGCTCGACCAGCGCCTGGATGCGGCTGAACACCTCGGAGCGACCGAACGGCTTCTTCATGAAGTCGTCGGCGCCGATGCGCTGGCCGTAGAACTCCTCGGTGGCGCGCAGGTTGCCGCTGATCATGATCACCGGGATATGGTGGCTTCGCGGATCCCGGCGCATCGCGCGCAGCACGGCGAAGCCGCTCATGCCGGGCAGGACGATGTCCAGGAACACCAGGTCGGGAAGGTCGCGGGTCACCGTTTCCAGGCCCTGCTCGCCGTCGACCGCTTCGCTGACCTCGTAGCCGGCCTGGCGCAGCATCTTGCCGAGCACGGCGACCACCGTGCTGGAGTCGTCCACCACCAGGATGCGCAGACCCTCGCGGGCATCCACGCGCTCGGTCGAGCGCCGCTCGGGCGGTTCGGATTCCTTGCGGAACAGGTTCTTGAACAGGCCGAGGGGACCCGCCACGGCAGCCTCCTTGATGCCAGTGCCGCGCCGAGTGTGCGCCGGCCGGGCCGGCCGGGCAAGGGGCGGCGGGGGATCCGGGCCACGACGGTCTTCGTTGCCGCCCCTGGGTTTCGCCTGCCGTCAGGCCCGCGGACCGGGGCCGTGCGGACCTCCCCGGGCGGGCCCACCGCTGGCCGCAAGTGCGCGCTGCCCGGACGCAGCCGGCTTGATCGCGGCGGGGGGCTGGACGAAGCTGGCCGTCCCCGTCGTCACCGGAAGCATCGCAATGACCCGAATGCTGTGGATTTTCGCCCTGCTGGCGCCGGCCGTGGCGGTCGCGCCCGTGCAGGCCCAGGACACCGGCCGCGCGCCGATGTCCGCCGAGCGGATGTGGGAGCTAAAGCGCCTGTCCAGCCCGGCGGTGTCGCCCGACGGCCGCCGCGCCGTGGTCGCGGTGGCGACCTCGGACAAGGCCAAGGACCAGTCGCTGTCGCGCCTGTGGCTGTTCGACCTGGCCGAGGGCGGCGCCCGGCCGCTGACCGCCGAGGGCGTGGCCAGCAGCAACCCGGTGTTCTCGCCGGACGGCAGCCGCATCCTGTTCGAATCGCGCCGCACCGGCGACGAGGTCAACCAGCTTTACGTCATCGACCTGGCCGGCGGCGAGGCGCGCCGGGTCACCAACGTGCCGACCGGCGCCACCGGCGCGCGCTGGTTCCCGGACGGCCGCGAGGTCGGCTTCGCGGCCCGCGTGTGGACCGACCTCGAGGCCTGGGACGCGCAGGGCAAGCGCATCACCGAGCGCAAGGACAGCAAGGACCGCGCCCAGGTCTGGGACCGGGCGCCGGTGCGCTACTGGGACCGCTTCCTGGACGATCGCGACGTGCACCTGTACCGCATCGGCATCGACGGCGGCGAGCCCAGGCCGATCACCCCCGGCACCGGCGTCCGCCTGGTCGGCGAGGGCGGCGCAGGCGCCTGGGACATCTCCCCCGACGGCCGCGAGATCGCCCTGACCGTCGACACCGACACCAGCGGCGTCGAGGGCAACAACGACATCCACGTCATCGACCTGGCCAGCGGCCAGGTGCGCAACCTCACCGCCGGCAACCCGGCCGGCGACAGCGCGCCGCGCTACAGCCCGGATGGCCGCTGGCTGGCCTATTCCAGGCAGACCATCCGCGGCTTCTACGCCGACCGCCAGCGGCTGGTGCTGGTCGACCGCCGCAGCGGCGCCGAGCGGGTGCTGACCGAGGACTTCGACCGTTCGGTGAGCGGCCCGCTGTGGACGCGCGATGCACGCAGCATGGTGGTCGCCATCGACGACGCCGGCACCGTCCGCCTGCATCGCATCGACACGGCCTCGGGCCGGGTCACGCCGATCACCGGCGCCACCAGCTACGGCTCGCCGGCGATGTCGGCTGACGGCCGCGTGCTGGTCGCGCTCAACGAGAGCTTCGTGCTGCCGCCGACCCTGGTCCGCGTCGATCCGCGCAGCGGCGCCGCCACGCAGCTGTCGCGCTTCAACGACGAGCTGCTGGCCGCCACCGACTTCGGCACCTATGAGAGCGTCACCTACGAAGGCGCCAACGGCCAGCCGATCCAGATGTGGGTGAACTATCCGCCGGGTTTCGACCGCAGCCGCAAATACCCGCTGTACCTGCTGATCCACGGCGGTCCGCACAACGGCATCACCGACGGTTTCCACTGGCGCTGGAACGCCCAGGTGTTCGGCAGCTGGGGCTATGTCACCGCCTGGCACAACTTCCATGGCTCGTCCGGCTTCGGCCAGGACTTCACCGACGCCATCAACCCGGACTGGGCGACCCTGCCCTACACCGACACCATCAAGGCCGCGCAGTGGTTCGCCGCGCAGCCGTGGATCGACGGCGAGCGCATGGCCGCCGCTGGCGGCAGCTACGGTGGGTATCTCAGTTCGCTGATCCTGGGTCGCGAGCACCCGTTCAAGACCCTGGTCATCCATGCCGCGGTGTACAACCTGTACACCCAGTACGCCTCCGACTACGGCGCCTCGCGGCGCCGCCACGGCGAGTTCTGGGACCAGCCCGAGCAGTTCCGCGCCACCTCGCCGCACTACCAGGCCGGCAACTTCGACACGCCCTCGCTGGTGATCCACGGCGAGCTCGACTACCGGGTGCCGGTGAACCACGGCATCGAGCTGTTCAACACCCTGCAGAACCGTGGCGTGCGCAGCCGGTTCCTGTACTACCCGGACGAGAACCACTGGGTGCTCAAGCACAACAACTCGCTGCGCTGGTACCGCGAGAAGCAGGCCTGGCTGGCCGAGTTCATCGGCGGCACCGCGCCCTGAGCGGCGACGCGCTCGCGCCGGCGAAGGGCTGTGCCCGCCGGCGCGGGCATCGGAGTCTTGCGCGGAGGCCCTTCGCCGTGGCCTGATCGACGTCGTGTCCCGGCCCGCTGCCCTGGGGCGTGTCGCCAGCGCGACGGCACCGCACTTCGCACCTCCCCCGCCTGCGGGGGCGGGGCGTGGGAGACGGCCGCCCCGCCCAGCGCGCTCCGCTGCAGGGGCAACGATGCAGATCATGGCCAGCCCCGACCCTCTCCCCCAGCCCCTCTCCCGCGCCGCGGGAGAGGGGAGCTGATGCCGCTCCGTTTCCGGCAATCCCGATTCCCCAATCCCGCTCGCCCAGCCCCGGCCCCAACCCCGGCCCCAACCCCGGCCCCGGCCCGCGGTCCCCGGTCCCCCGGTGCTCTGGTCCCCCGGTCCCCCAGTCCCCCAGTCCCCCGGTCCCCCGGTCCCCCGGTCCCCCGGTCCCCCGGTCCCCCGGTCCCCCGGTCCCCCGGTCCCCCGGTCCCCGGTTCCCCGGTCCCCGGTCCCCGGTCCCCGGTCCCCGGTCCCCGGTCCCCGGTCCCCGGTCCCCGGTCCCCAGTCCCCAGTCCCCAGTCCCCAGTCCCCAGTCCCGAGTCCCCAGTCCCGAGTCCCGGGTCCCGAGTCCCCAGTCCCGGCTTCAACTCTCCGGCGATCCGTCATAGTCTTCGCTGCGGCGCAGCAATGCGCGAAGCGGGGATCGGGCATGACCGTGGTAGCGCACAAGTTCGGGGGCACCTCGCTGGCCGATGCCGGACGCATCGCCCAGGTCGCCGACCTGCTGGCGGCGCGCGACGAGGCCCTGCAGGTGACCGTAGTGTCCGCCATGGCCGGCGTGACCGACGCGCTGACCGCCCTGGTGACCGCCGCCAGCGCCGGGCTGCCCGACTGGCGCGACCAGCTCCGCGCCGTGGCCGAGCGCCATCGGCAGGCGGCGGACCAGCTGCTGCCGGACGGCGACGCCGGCTTCATCGACCGCGAATTCGCCGACCTCGCCGACCTGCTGCACGGCCAGGCCCTGCTCGGCGCGCCGTCCGCCGAGGCGCTGGCCTTCGTCCAGGGCCTGGGCGAGGTGCTTTCCAGCGGCCTGCTGGTGCGCGCCCTGCGCGCCCGCGGCCTGGCGGTCGACCACCTGGACGCCCGCCAGGTGCTGCAGGTGGCCACGACGCCGGCCGGGCCGGTGGTCGACCAGGCCGCCACCCGCGCCCGTCTGGCTGCCTGGCGAAAGCACCACCGCGCCCCCCGCGTGGTCGTCACCGGCTTCATCGCCCGCCGCGCCGACGGCGCCACCACCACCCTGGGCCGCAACGGCAGCGACTGGTCGGCGGCGATCTTCGCCGACCTGTTCGAGGCCGAGGCGCTGCACATCTGGACCGACGTCGACGGCGTGCTCTCGGCCGATCCCCGCCTGGTCCCCGAGGCGGTGCTGCTGGACCGGCTCAGCCACGACGAGGCCTGCGAGCTGGCCTACTTCGGCGCCAAGGTCATCCATCCGCGCACCCTGGCGCCGGCGCTGGCCCGCGGCATGCCGATCGTCATCCGCAACACCTTCGCCCCGGAACGCCCGGGCACGCGCATCGAGCGCGGCCCCTGCGGCGGGCCGCCCGTCAAGGGCATCGCCACCGTCACCGGCCTGGCCCTGGTCGAGGTCGTCGGCGCCGGCATGATCGGCGTGCCCGGCACCGCCGAGCGCGTGTTCGGCGCCCTGCACGACGCCGGCGTCTCGGTGGTGATGATCTCCCAGGGCAGTTCCGAACATTCGATCTGCTGCGCGGTGCAGGCCGGCGCCGCCGACACCGCGGTGCGCGCCCTGCGCGACGCCTTCGCCGCCGAGCTGGCCAGCGGCGCGATCGCCGCGGTCGGCGCCGACCAGGGCATTGCCGTGCTGGCCGCGGTCGGCGACGGCATGGCCGGCACGCCGGGCATCGCCGCGCGCCTGTTCACCGCCCTGGCGCGCGCCAAGGTCAACATCCGGGCGATCGCCCAGGGCGCCTCGGAGCGCAACATCTCGGTGGCGGTGGCGCAGGACGACGCCACCCGCGCCCTGCGCGCCGCCCACGCCGGCTTCTTCCTGTCGCCGCAGACGCTGTCGCTGGGCCTGGTCGGCCCGGGCAACGTCGGCCGCGCCTTCATCGACCAGCTGGCCGCCGCGCAGCCGCGCCTGCGCGCCGCCGGCCTGGACCTGCGCGTGCGCGCGATCGCCGACAGCCGCCACCTGCTGCGCGACGAGCTGGCGCTGGACCTTGCCGACTGGCGCGCGCGCCTGGCCGCCGCCGAGGCACCGGCCGACCTCGACGCCCTGGCCGACCATGTCCAGGCCGCCCACCTGCCGCACGCGGCGATCGTCGACCTCAGCGCCAGCGACGACGTCGCCGACCGCTACCCGGACTGGCTGCGCCGCGGCATCCACGTGGTCACCCCCAACAAGCACGCCGGCAGCGGGCCGCTGCCGCGCTGGCAGGCGCTGGAAACCGCGCGCGCCGGCGGCGGCCTGTTCCGCTACGAGGCCACGGTCGGCGCCGGCCTGCCGGTGCTGTCGACCCTGCGCGACCTGCTCGACACCGGCGACGAACTGATCGCCATCGAGGGCATCCTGTCCGGCACCCTGGCCTGGCTGTGCAACCGCTACGACGGCAGCGTGCCGTTCGGCGCGCTGGTCGGGCAGGCACGCGCGCTGGGCTACACCGAGCCGGACCCGCGCGACGACCTGGGCGGCCTGGACGTCGCCCGCAAGCTGGTGATCCTGGCGCGCGAGGCCGGCCGGCCGCTGGCGCTGGACCAGGTGCAGGTGGAGTCGCTGGTGCCAACCGAGCTGGCCGGGCTCGACCGCGCCGGGTTCCTGGCCCGCATGGACGCCCTGGACGCGCCGATGGCCGCGCGCCTTGCCGAAGCGCGCGGGCAGGGCCAGGTGCTGCGCCACGTCGCCCGCCTCGACGCCGACGGCGCCCGCGTCGGCCTGGCCGCGCTGCCCGCCGACCATGCCTTCGCGCACCTGGCGCTGACCGACAACGTGGTGCTGTTCCGCACCCGCCGCTACCACGACAACCCGCTGATCGTGCGCGGCCCGGGCGCCGGCCCGGAGGTGACCGCCGCCGGCGTGTTCGCCGACCTGCTGCGCGTCGCCGCCGCCCTGGGCGCGCGCTTGTGAGCGCGGCGCCGCACAGCATCGCCAGCGCCCCGGCCTCGGTCGGCAATGTCGCGGCCGGCTTCGACCTGCTCGGCCATGCCCTCGTCGGCCCGCGCGACCGCGTCAGCGCCTGGCGCGCGGCGACGCCCGGCGTGCGCATCGTCGCCATCGACGGCGGCCCCGCCGACGCGCCGCTGCCGCTGGACGCGCAGGCCAACACCGCCGGCCGCGCGGTCGCCTCGCTGCTGGCCGCGCAGGCGCCCGGCCTGGGCATCGAGCTGCGCATCGACAAGGGCATCCCGCTGAGCGCCGGCATGGGCGGCTCGGCGGCCAGCGCGGTGGCCGCCCTGGTCGCCGCCAACGCCCTGCTCGACCGCCCTTTATCGCTGGCGGCCCTGTACCCGCATGCGCTGGACGGCGAGGCGGTGGCCTCCGGCGCGCGCCACGGCGACAACGTCGGCCCGCAACTGCTCGGCGGCCTGGTGCTGGCCACCGGCGACCGCCTGCTGCCCCTGCCGGTGCCGGACGGCCTGCACTGCGCCGTGGTGCATCCGCACCAGCGCCTGGAGACGCGCCGTGCGCGCGAGGTGCTGGCGGCGCCGTTCGCGCTGGCCGACATCGTCCGCCAGCACCAGGCCCTGGCCCTGTTGCTGCTGGGCTGCCAGCGCGGCGACCTCGACCTGGTCGCCGCCGGCCTGCGCGACCACCTGGTCGAACCGCGCCGCGCGCCCCTGGTGCCCGGCTTCGCCGACGCCAAGGCCGCGGCGCTGGCCGCCGGCGCCCTGGGCGCCAGCCTCAGCGGCGCCGGCCCCAGCCTGTTCGCCTGGTGTGCCGATGCCGGGTCGGCGGCCGCCGTGGCCGAGGCCATGACGGCGGCCTTCGCCGCGCTGGGCATCGGCAGCGACCGCTGGGTGTCGCCGGTGGCAGCGCCCGGCGCACGTCTCGAGCAGGAGTCATGAGCCTGGCCTTCGTCAGCACAGCGACAGCCAGGTGTTGCCGCTTGCGGCAGCCGCTTCGCCTGTGCAGCAGGTACCAAGCGCCTGCCCTTCGTCAGCACCGCGACAGCCGGGGGTTGCCGATAGCGGCAGCCGACGCGCTCGTGGGGCGTGCGCCATGAGCCTGGCCTTCGTCAGCACGCGCGGCGGTGCCCCGGCGGTCGGTCTTTCCGCCGCGATCGCCGCCGGCCTGGCGCCCGGTGGCGGCCTGTACGTGCCGTCGCACCAGCTGCGCGCCGACCTCGATGCCCTGGCCGCAGCGCCGGAACTGGCCGCGACCACCGCGGCCCTGTTGGCGCCGCTGTTCGCCGGCGATCCGCTGGCCGCGCACCTGCCGGCGATCGCCGCCGCCGCGCTCGACTTCCCGGTACCGCTGACGCCCCTGGCCGGCGATCCGGACGCCTGCCTGATCGAGCTGTTCCATGGCCCCACCGCCGCGTTCAAGGACGTCGGCGCGCGCTTTCTGGCGCAGGCGCTGCCGTGCCTGCCGGACGGGGCAGGGCAGGGCACCGTGCTGGTCGCGACCTCCGGCGACACCGGTGCCGCGGTGGCCGCGGCCTGCCACGACGTGCCCGGCCTGGACGTCGTGGTGCTGTACCCGCACGGCCGGGTGTCGCCGCGCCAGGCGCACCAGCTCGGCGCCTTCGGCGGCACGGTGCGCGCCTTCGCGGTCGACGGCAGCTTCGACGACTGCCAGGCGATGGCCAAGGCGGCCTTCGCGGACGCCGCCCTGCGCGCGCGCCGGCCGCTGCTGTCGGCCAACAGCATCTGCCTGGGCCGTCTGTTGCCGCAGATGGGCTACTACGCGCAGGCGGCGATGGCCTGGCAGCGCGACGGCCGCGGGCCGCTCAACGTGATCGTGCCGACCGGCAACCTGGGCAATGCCGTGGCCGCGCTGATGGCGCGCGCGATGGGCGTGCCGATCGGCACCGTCGCGCTGGCCTGCAACGCCAACGCAACCCTGCCCGAGTTCCTGGCCGGCGCCGACTACCGGCCGCGCGCCAGCGTCGCCACCCTGGCCAATGCCATGGACGTGGGCGCGCCCAGCAACATCGAGCGCCTGCGCTGGTTGCAGCCGGACGCCGATGCACTGCGGGCGACCACGCCTGCGGCGTCCTTCGACGACGACGCCATCCGCGCGGCGATCGTCGCCGCGGACCGCCGCCATGGGCTGGCGGTGTGTCCGCACACGGCCTGCGGGCTGGCCCTGCTCGAGGGCCTGCGCGCCGCGGGCGACCGTCGGCCCTGGGCGGTGGCCGCCACTGCGCATCCGGCCAAGTTCGAGTCGATCGTCGAGCCGTTGCTGGGGCGCGCGGTGGAGGTTCCGCTGGCACTGGCCGCGGTGCTGGCGCGGCCGTCGCGGCATGAGCCCTTGGCGGCGACGGCCGCGGCATTGCGGGAGGTGCTTGATGCGGGCGCCTGAGCTGGCTCGGGTGGCTGACCGCTGCATTTCCGGGGAGTGGTTTCCTGGGAACTGTGGTTTGGTCGTTCGCGTGGGCGCGCCGTCCCTGGCGTTTTCGTCGCACATCCT